>JBASAV010000156.1:0-1509 GCA_049650785.1 Lewinella sp.
ATACCTGTTCTGGCCGGCACTGATCGGCGTTTGCGCCCTTTTTGTCTCGCTAACCCTGACGTTGGTGGCTCCCTTTTTTGACGTGCCCGGTATGGTACAGCGGGGTATGCTTGACTATTACTCCGATTTCCTCCTGGGGGAGGAGCCGAAGGATGGCGTGATGACGATTCACGGGGGCACCCTGTTCGATTATTACTTTACGCTGGACCGCTCGCTACCCGGACCGGTCCGGACGCGGCAGGTACTGGTAGGTTACCTCCGGGGGCTGCTGGCGGTGATAGAGGCGCACGACGATAACCTCACGGTACGGGGTACGAGCTACATCGTCGGGGAACGGACGGCCCGGCGTGTGGGATTAAGCCAGGAATCTACGGATACTACTCAGTACCTCATCCTGGGAATGAGTTATCTGAACCTGATGGTCTCGATGCGGCTGGTAAAGGGCCGTTGGGAGCTGCCCGATCTCAAACGCGTGCGCACCTTCACCGGGCGGGTGGGGGAAATTCGGGAGCGGGAGCCTTATATTCGGGAGCTGTTGGACCGACTGGAAAGGCGGTTGTAGGGCGCGCCCGCGTTGAAACCGGCAACGAGGTACGCGACTGGCCATAAGGGATAATACCTAGTTAACATCCCAATCCCACCTTTGCGGCTTAGCCACAGGGCAAACCCCTTCTCGACCTTCCCTCAAACTACCTTCCTGGACATGCGCATCATCCTTATCCTTCACCTTGTTTCTTTCCAGCTTTGCGGCCAGGTGGGCACCAACGATTACTATCCACCTTCTCCCGTGCCGGACCGGATCGTGCTCAATCTCACCGATACCCCGGCCACCAGAACGGCGGTTAACTGGCGGACCTCTTTGGCGGTGGAGAAAAGCTACGTACAGCTCACGGAGGCCGATCCCGGTCCCGATCTGGAAGCCTCGGCGCGGGTGATCGCCGGTGCCAGTGAAAAATTCATGAGTGACCTGAACGGTGCGCGGTTTCACTCCGCCACCATGGATGGTTTGGAGCCGGGCTCTCAGTATGCCTACCGGGTGGGGGACAGCCTGCACTGGAGCGAGTGGAATCACTTCACGACCGCGGAATCCGGAGAAGCGCCGCTATCCTTTCTTTACTTCGGCGACGCGCAGAATGATCTCAAGAGTCTTTGGTCGCGAGCCATCCGGGGGGCTTACGCGAAAATGCCGGACGCCGATTTCATGCTGCACGCCGGCGATCTGATCAACCGCTCGGACCGCGACCATGAATGGGGCGAATGGTTCTACGCCGGTGGTTGGGTCTACGGCGTGATGCCCAGCATCGCCACTCCCGGCAACCACGAATACGGGAGAAACCTGTTAGGCAACCGCGAGCTTTCCCCCCACTGGCGGCCGACCTTCAACCTGCCCGAGAACGGGCCGGCGGATTTTCCCGAAACGGTGTACTACGTCGACTACCAGGAGACGCGGGTAATCTCGCTGGATTCGCCGGCCTTCCTGCGGGATTCCAGCGAGGCCAATATCCAGAT
>JBASAV010000157.1:0-4780 GCA_049650785.1 Lewinella sp.
GGATGTACAATCCGGCGGGCACGCCGGCGATATCGATCCGGGTGGGTCCGGACAGTAGCCGGTCGCGCTGGAGCATTCGCCGTCCGGTGGCATCGTAGATGGTTACGGTGTAGCGGCCCTTGGGTACGCCGTCGAGGTACAGCTCGGCGGTTGTTGGGTTCGGATACACGGCCAGCCCGTGCAAGTCTTGTGTCAGTAAGGGCTGGCGTACGGCAGCAGCCGGAGCTGGTGCATTGAGATTCGCGCCGGCAACCGGTACGAGCTCCCACTGCGCCCGGGTATCGGTTCCGGCGGCGTAGCCGGCCGTATTGTCGGCATTATTGTAGAGATTTCCCCGGTTGCCAATGCGGCATTCAAAGCGGTAGCGATTATTGCCGAGGGGTACGGCCCGCCATTCCTTGTCGTCGCCGGTGTCGGGTGCGGTGCCGGTATTACAGAATATCACGCCACCGGGGTCGGAGTCGATGACGCCCCGCCCTTCGAAGACGTTATCGATGTTGTAGAAACCGTTGTCGGTCGGCACCAGCCGCCACTGCTTATCCTGCCCGACGTTCCCCTGCCCGCAGATGACGGGGGTACCGTCGGAATCGAGGTACAGACCGGTCGCTACGTTGCGGAACAGAAAGACCCGGTTATCGAGACTAGCGGGACCGGAGGCCACTACGTCCACGTCGGTAAGCGCCTGGTTGGCCAGTCGATTATCGTAGCCGCCACCGCGGGGTGTCAAAAGCACCTGGTACTGGTAGGCATTATTGGCCACGGGAACGGCGGCCGGCACGTTTACCGACAGATTCAGGTTGCGGGTGCCGGCGGTTACGGCCTGGCGTACCTCCCGGAATACGGTGTAGGGGTCGCTGTCCAGCTGGAAGTACACGACGATATCCTGGTTACCGGTGGCCGTATAATTGACCGTCACGGTGTTATCCGTATTCCGGACCGCGTCGTCGCTGGCCACTACCGTATTGATGGCCGCGCCACCGCCGCCGTTTCCGCCGTTGCAATTTCCCGCTACGCCGGCACCCGGGTTCAGGGGCGGATAGCCATAGGACGAGCGGTTAGGCTGCGACTGAATGGCCCCGCGCACCCCGTTGTAGGCCGCCTTCGGTGCGTAGAAGCTGTTGTCGAAGATGAGGGGGTCGCGGCAGGGTCCGAAGGTACCGCTGTTGGACAGGGTGATCCAGCTTACCTCGTCGTGCTGTCCCCACAGGAGGAGTTCCCGGCAATTGGGCTCGCCGTAGGCCATGCGCACGAATTCGTAGTAGGCCGGCTCGAGCGATGCCTCCGAACGGTCGCCGTTGCAGATGCGGATGTCGAGTTCGGTTATGGCGACTTCGAGGCCGGCGTTGTCGAGGTCTTGCATGCTGGCCTGTACGGCATTGATAAATCCGGCGTTGACCGCTCCCTGGGCCGTGATCATCTGGGAGGCGATGAAGTGGCTCTGGAAGCCGATCCCGTCGATCGGGGCGCCGCAGTTTTTGAGCTCGGCGAAACGGGTCCGGAGAAAGCCGTTCTTGGACGTCGGGCTGGCGTTGAAGGTCTCGACGGCGTAATCGTTGTAGAAGAGCCGCGCGTTGGGTTGCGCCTCCCGGGCCCAGACGAAGAGCATCCGGAAGTAGTTTTCGTAGGTCGCGGGTCCGTAGGTGGTGGAGCTGCCGTTGCCCGCCTGCCGGTACCAGGTACCGGTGCGCCAGCGGGCCGTCCCTTCGTCGGAGATCGCCTCGTTGAGCACGTCCCACTCATCGATACCGTTGCCGCATACCTGCCCCAGGGCAAGGATATACTTTCGGGAAAAATCGAAGACCTGCTGGGCGGTCCAGTTGGGGGCGTTGTTGTTGAGCCAGGTGGGTGCCTGACTGTACCAGATCATGGCGTGACCCCGCTTGCGGAAGCCGCTGAAGCTGGCCCCGTTCAGAAAGCGATCGATCTGGCCGGTCCGCAGCGTATTCCGTAGCTGGGCGACGGAGAGATTGTGAATGTTACCGGGCTCCGCTGCGGGGAGCACGGCGTTCATCTTCATGTAGTTTTCCAGGGTCACTACGTTGTACTCCGTCCGCAGATTGGTCAGGGCGCGGCCTCCCTCGTAACCGCCGGGGTTATCGAGTAGGGCATTGCTGATAATGTTACCGATGAAGACCTGTTTGGGGCCGGCCCAGTCGCGGAGCCCGTTCTGGGCGTGGGAGACGAGCGGAGCGAAGAGGGCACAAGCCAGGAGGGCCGCCAGGAGGCGGTTGCGTAAAAATGAATGCATGATGGGTTGGTTTAGGTGAAAGGACCGGTGCATCGATCCATTTCGGGTTTGAATTTTAGGTTTTCACATCTCAGCCAGACAAACAAAAATTGCACACCGTCTGAGATGCTCAGTAAACATACCGATTAACAATCGATTGCGCAACATTATATTCCAAATTTCCGCAAGATCCTTTCACTTTACCCCGCAGCTATCCGATGACTAAAGAGCCTTTATGGGCTTCGGCATTCGAAGCGGGTCCCTTTTTATGGCTCGGGGATGCTTTTGAACGGTTGCTTAGTTCAAACCGTACCCTACTCCTTCACCCGGAATCCTTCTTCGGTGCGCACCTCCGTCCGGGCGGTATGCTTCGCAACCTCGGCGGGGTCGAACCAGGCGTCACGCAGTTCTTTTTTCGAGAATAGCTCCAGCTGATCCCCAAAGTGAGGCGAATCCGGTTGGGTGGCGTTGCCGTAGGACAGCAGCACCTTCGCATGCACCGTTTCCCCGAATTCAATTACCCCTACCCAGGAATCTCCGCCGCCGACGTACATATGCTGTGCATCCCCACTACCCGGCCAGGCCACCCGGAACACCCCGAGGGAGCCATCGGCGCCGTTCGCAGGTAGGTCTTTCCCCCCGTAGGTGAGGCGGTAAAAATCACCCCAGGGGACCTCCAGGCTACCGAATCCGGCCTCCAGTTCGGTGGCCGCTGCTTCCAGCAGCTGAACGGCGCGGGCGGGGTCGGCCAGCCCGTTGGGGGTAGTATATGGCTTCTCGGCACTCCAGCTCTCGGCGTAGTTGGCCCCGTTCCACACCTGAAACTTGCGCGCCCAGTTGAAGAACAGCAACGTGCCCCGGCTATCGGCATTCGCTTCCCGGTCCCAGCTTTCCAGCACCTCCATGGCACGCTTGGCTAGCCCGGATTCCGAGGCTTCAACGGCGGCGGCCAGATCGTCCAGTAAGCGGTCGGCGAGCTCCAGGCGGGTGGAGAGCTTATAGTCGACCAGTTCGTCGAAGGTGATCGATTCGTCCTCCACGAGCATACGGACCGCCCGCTGGGGTCGCAACGACATGTACCGGGGCGCCATATAGCCGGGATAATCCGCCGGATCGATGCTCCGCGGCAGGCTGGACGTCCACGGTGGGTCATTGGCATTCTGCAGCCAGCCGCCGGGCGGGTTTCTCACTTTGGGCAGGTCCGCGTAGGGATGGACTTCGGTCCAGACGTCGGCAGACTTTCCCCCGGGGATGACGCGATCCCAGTAGTCCCAGGCGTCCGTGCTGCGCTTCGGTACCAGCCCGTTGAATAAATAGAATATCTCCCCGGCCTTATCGGCGTACATGACGTTCCAGAAGGGAATCTGGGCCATCTTCAGCGCGCTTTCGAATTCATCGAAGGTGGAACTGTTGATCATCCGCCACCACTGCAGGAACATATTCGGGCGGTCCATGCCCACCATGCGCAGGGCCAGGACTTTGTCTTCCGACTGATTCACCACGGGACCGTGCACGGTGCGCATCAGCGGCACTTCCCGGTCCACCAGGGAGCCATCGGCCTGCTTGATGCGGATGGTAGTGGCGGAGACTTCGAAGTCCCGGCGTTCGCCGTCCAGTAGATAACCACCGTCCTGCAGTTCCAGCTCGTAGGTATCGGCATTGTCGATGGTGTTGTCGGTGTGGCTCCAGCCCAGGTTTTCGTTGAAACCGATCGCGATGCCGGGTAAGCCCACCAGCGTGGAGCCGTACATATTCTTGCCGTTCAACATCAGGTGGGATTCAAAGAACAGGAATTCCGAGAACCACGGCAGGTGGGGATTTTGGACCAGCATCGCATTCCCGGAGGCCGACCGCTGCGGGCCAATGGCGTAGGCATTCGAGCCCATATCCGGCCACTGCTGCACCCGTCCGAGATCCTGCCCCCCGATAAAGCGGGTGAACACCACGTACATTCCGTGCATCTTCACATCCTTCGTGGTCAGTGGTAGCACGACCCGGTTGGCTTCGGATATAGCCCCCGGATTTGCCGCCGCGTAGGCATTCAACCCCGCTACAAAAGCGGCGAGCATGTTCTTCAGCTCGGGATCTTGCTTGGCTTCCCACTCGTCGGCCAGCTGGTCGAAGCCGAGGGTCCGGATCAGGATATCGTTCTGAAGCTTGGTTTCTCCCCAGTATTCGGCACCCTTCCCGCGGGAGCTCCCGTATAAGTCCACGATGAGGTTAGCGTGGTTATGCATTTCGGCCCAGCCCTGAGCGAAGAACAATTCTTCCTCACTGCTCGCGGTAATGTGGGGTACGCCCCAGGTGTCCCAGGCAATCCTCGTTGGTGTTGGATCCGTTTGTGCTTTGCCGCTGGTCCATAGCAATAGCCCACTGAGGATAGAGAGTAGGTATGATTTCATAGTGCATGTGTTTGGCCTGGAATGGCCGGGTGGGTGGGGTCGGCGTTCTTTAAGTTAGTCCTTTTCTATCTAGTCGATGGTCAATTCCGTTGCGTCGGGTGACCGGTCTATAGTTGCGGCGTAGTGGGTGTTAATCGGTGCCGGGTTTGGA
>JBASAV010000158.1:0-5616 GCA_049650785.1 Lewinella sp.
TCAGCAGTGTAGCGGCCAAGGACTTTAACGAGACGGTGTACCTCGGTTTGCGGGAGGGATTAGGGGTAACCGGCAGGTCCGTTAAGTCCATCAGGAACTTCCTGACCAACAACGAAGGGGACTTATACCAGGCAACCGTAGAGGGGATTGCGGAGGACGCCAATGGTACGGTATACATAGCGCAAAGCAACGGAGACATGTACACCATGGCACGGGGCGATTACAACCTGGTTCCCTTGCCACTGGTCGATTCCGCGGGCACGACGGTTGCGATGCGGAGCTCGAAGCAGATAATTTATGATCGGCCGCGTAATGCCATCTGGGGAGTGGCCAGACCGAGCGGATACGCCAAGGGTAGCTTACTATATCGTTACGATGTTGCTTCCGGCATAACCACCACGTATGGATCTCCGTTTACACTATTGTGTCTAACCATTGCACCCGACGGTAAGGTGTATCTCGGCGCTTCTGGTGCCGCCGGAGGAAGATTGCTGGTTTTTGATCCGAAATCGCGGCAATTTCAGCGGCTACGCGATGCGGATGAGGAAGAAAAACTGTTGGATCGGATCCGTATCGAATACCTGACCTACTCCCGCACCGGAGAACTGCTGTTGGGTACCCGCAACCAGGGATTGATCGGTTACGATCCCCTTACGGGTGCCGCACAGGTTTACAAGGTGTTTAATACCACTTACGAAGCACCGGATATCGCCCTCAACGCTATCACCATCAACTCTATCTACGAGGATACGGGTGGGCGTTGGTGGCTGGGTACCGATGCCGGCCTCCGGGTATACAATACGATAGATAGTACGCTGAGACGGTACGAACGTCAGGATGGACTGAGTAGCAACGATGTCATGAGCATCGTGCCGGATTCTACCGGTGGATTTTGGTTGTCTACCCGCAATGGCCTGGTTCACGTGCCTAAGGATCCGGACAACGGAACCTTTCGGCGCTACTACGAGGAGGATGGCCTGGCCAGCGATTCCTTTAATCCCTTCTGTGCCCTTCGCGACAACAGTGGCCGGTATTTTTTTGGGGGCAATAACGGTCTCTCCGTTTTCCGAGACGACGACCTAAGTGTGCAGACCGCCGGATCGGACGTGATGCTAACGGAGGTTATCATCTACGGGCGGGGAGATTCCCGGCCCATCATCCGCAATTTGGATGAGTTGGAGGAAATCACCGTACTGGCGAGTGAAAAAAGTGTTGCCGTTTCCTTTGCCCTACCGGTGGGCGAACACCCCAGCCTGACGCAATTCCGCGTTAAACTCGATGGATTTAACGAGGATTGGCAGGAGTTACGTAACGAACGAACGGTGCGGTACAACAACCTACCCTCCGGGCAGTATACCCTGAAGGTACAGGCCGCAGGGGCTAACGGAAATTATGGGGAAGACTACTTGAGCCTTGGTATTCGGGTGCGGCAGTACCTGATCGAGAAGACCTGGTTTCAATTCGTGATTGCGACGGTCATCGTGGGCCTGTTCTTCTTCGTACTTCAGGCTAAGTTGCGGGAGCGGCTCCGCAACGAACAACTGCGGACGCAACTGTCAAGTGATATTCACGATGAGGTGAGCGGTCTGCTAGCGGGCATCACGCTGCAGGCGGAATTGCTACAGCACCGGACCGAAGATGAGAAACTGCGGTTGCGCCTGCAAACCGTGGGCGAGGCCGGGCGTAACGCCATGTCGAAGATGAGCGACGTGATCTGGAGTATCGACAGCCGTCGAGACAACGTAGGTAACCTTTTGCAGCGGATGCAGGAGCACGCGGATGAGGTACTCCTCCCGCTCGACATCCGGTATGACTTCCGCGCTTCCGGCTTCGTGATCGAGCAGGAACTGGCCGGTAATATCCGCCAGGATTTGTACTTCATCTACAAAGAGGCCGTCAACAACATTGCCCGCCACAGTGATGCCACCTACGTAGAAATCGAGTTGGAGCAGTACGCCCAGACCTTCGAGATGTTTATTCGCGACAACGGCTCCGGCAAGAAGAAAGAAGATAATCCAACCTACTCCAGCACCCGCTTCACGCCGAAGACGGGTCAGGGCAAGGATAATATGCGCATGCGGGCGCAGCGGCTGCGGGCAGAACTGACGATCGACGACCGGGCGGGCTACACCCTGACGCTGCGAATGCGGCGGCTTACGTAATTATACACCCGGCATCCAGGCCAAACAGGTCGGGCTTTTGATCTTGCGGACCACGCGCTGCAACTGGAGGGCACCACCGGCCCCAATACGGAAAATGCCTATGGTGTGGTCCTTCAGATTGGCGGACAGGAGCCAGTTGCCATCCGGGGACAGCGAGATATCGCGGGGGCGCACACCGCCACTCGGATAGGTCTCCCGGGTAAATAGTTTGATGGAATCGGCTTCCAAATCAAGCCGGAGTGTGCTAATGACGCTATAGTTGCGCTCGCTAATGTAAACATTCCTGCCGCGGCGATCCACGAGGATGGCCGCACCACTCGCCCCTTCCACCGCTCGCTGGGGTAGAGCGGGAACATTGGTCATGTCCTTCGGCTTATCGCCACGTATGTCAAACACGGCAACTCGGCCGCGGAACTCGCAGTTGACTAACAGGTAGTCTCCACTCGGATGAAGGACACCGTGCCGGGGCCCTGATCCGGCAACGAACGGGATGGCATATTCTGAAATTTCCGAGAGCGTGTTGTCGGGATGCCGGTCGAATGTCCGCAACAGATCACTACCTAAATCGCAGATATACAAGCGTTGGCGTGCCTTGTCGTAAGCGGCACAGTGGGCGTGCGCTTGCTTATCGTCGCGGCTCAGGTCAAGGCGCTGCAGGTGCTTCCCCGGCGTACCGTCCGGTTGGAGTTCAATCACGTGGACCGATCCACTACTGTAGCAACTGACTACCAGCGTTCGCTCCACCTGGATGAGGTGGCAGGGATGGTCCCCGTGCAGTGACGCTTCCCCCAGGAACTCGAAAGTAACGGAGCGACGAGCTCCCCGACGCACCCGGTAAGCTGCTACTGCGGCACCGTCTTTCTCCGGACATTCCCTAACCGAGTAGACCACCCGCTGACCCGCATCGACACAGAGGTAGCTGGGATTCACCTCATCGGTCGTTGCGCGGTATTCGAGCTGACCGAGTTTGGGCGAGAAATCATAGGCACTGATCCCTTTGGCCCGCCCCGGGGCATCTTCATCCATGTCTATGGTGTACGCGCCTACGAGTAGCAGCATGTTGTTGGTTTCGTTCTACCTGAAATCCAGGTCGTCGCTACCAAACATATCGGCAAGTATGTCCCTAAAGTTTAGACTATTGTTCAGGGCTTCCTTATTGAGCACCTCCATTTCGGCCAAACCCTGTAGGACCAGTTCCATGTAGAGGTACGTTTCCGTATCGCTAAGTTTTTCATCGATGTGACCCTCTACGAATTTGCGAAGACCGGCGACTTTGTCCAGGGCATTGCGGTAATCCGTGTTACTGCCGTCGTTAAGCAGTTCCACTACGTTACCTCCACTGAAGTAGGCGCGAATAATGCCGTAAGGATCGCTATCGGTGCGGCCGTCGGCGGCAACTTCGGAAGGGTCGGGGAAGTGCGCTAGGAAACTGCTGCGGATGGACTTGCTTAGCAGTTTCATGGCTACGCCGTAGGCGCCTTCCTGCTCGCCTTCGTAGACCAACTCCACTTTTCCGGTGATGGCGGGCACAACGCCCCAAAAGTCTGTGATGCGGGCTACCGTATGGTCGTCCCCGTTGATGAGTGCACGGCGCTCGGCGGTTGACACCAGATTTTCGAGTGCGGTGATACTGAGGCGAGCCGACACACCTGATTTTTCATCAATGTATTCACTCTCGCGGGCGGCGAAGGAGAGTTGTTCCAGCATGACCATGAGTAGCTCCGGTACGTCCACCAGGTTCGCTTGCTCGTCGGTCAGGGTAGCCTCCTGGCTGGTAATGGCCCGGGCTACCTCAATGGTTTTCGGGTAGTGAGTCAGAATCTGGCTCTCGATACGGTCCTTCAGCGGCGTGATGATGCTACCGCGGTTGGTGTAGTCTTCCGGGTTTGCCGTGAAGAGAAACTGGATATCGAGCGGCAGGCGAAGCTTGAAGCCGCGGATTTGGATATCGCCCTCCTGTAGAATATTGAAAAGTGACACCTGGATCCTGGCCTGTAGATCGGGAAGTTCGTTAATAACGAAGATGGCGCGGTGGGCCCGGGGGACCAGGCCATAGTGAATGACCCGCTCGTCGGCGTAGGTCAGCTTCAGGGTAGCTGCTTTAATGGGGTCGACGTCGCCGATCAGGTCGGCCACGGATACGTCCGGGGTAGCCAGTTTTTCTACGTAGCGGTCTTCCCGGTGCCACCAATCGATGGGGGTGTTATCGCCCATCTCTTTGATCAGGTCGGCGGATGACCGGCTGATGGGTTGAAGCGGATCGTCATTCAATTCACTGCCGGCGACAACCGGTACGTATTCGTCTAATAAATTAACCAGCAGGCGGGCAATGCGTGTTTTCGCCTGGCCGCGTAGTCCTAGCAGAAGGATGCTGTGGCGGCTGAGAATAGCACGTTGTATATCCGGCAGAACCGTGTCGTCAAAACCAATAATACCGGGGAATACGGTTTCCTTGTTTTTCAGACGGGTGATCAGGTTGTCGCGGAGTTCCTGTTTGACGGTGCGGGGCGTGTATCCGCTCGCTTTCAGCTCACCGAGCGTTTTGGCCTGGGCCATAGATAGCTTAGTTATGTTGGGGAAAGTTGTTAAACGGACAGGCCTGCGATTGGTTGTGCCGGGTTGCTCCCATAGCCGATGTACGTTAACGACATACAATTTCTGATATCCCTACGTTGCATATGTGTTGCCGTTTGAAGTCATTCTTTACGACCCGCTCCGTAGGTCTAAGGAATGACCAGTTGATTGTAGGCTAGTGGGCATTTGTCCGCTTTAGTCGACCCGGGCGGCTAATTTAGGACACTGACAGACCAATATACATGCTCAAATCTACCGCTCTCGGGTTGGGAGCCTTCCTGTATTTTACTACTGCAATGGCGCAGACCGGCCCCGGTGGGGTAGGGAACACCAGCAACAACGGCCTATGGCTCCGCACCGATGCGCTCAACCTTACGGATGGCGACGTGGTGGCCAGCTGGGACGATATCTCAGGTAATGGCAATACCGCCCACCAGGATACGGCGTCACAGCGCCCCGTGTACCATAGCACCAGCGCCCTCAATGGGATGCCCGTCGTGCGACTGGATGGTGAGGATGATCGCTTGCTGGTGGATGATACCGACATCCTGGACAATACCACGGGTATAACCTACTTCGCCGTGATCCGCCCGTCCAATTTTGGTAGCCAGCCGAAGTGGATTCTAGGCAAGCGTATCACCTTCACCACCGATGTTGAATATGCCTACACCTGGTTCTTTTGGGATCAGGGCCGGCTCAACCTGGACGTGCATACCCAAAACAACCGGAGGGCCACCGCAATAAGCTTTGCAAACGATCAGAACTACCTTCTGAGCTGGGACTTTGACGGAAGCCGTCCGGTGGAATCCCGGTCGACCATGTACAAGGACGACTCCTACAAACTGGCTTTCCGGGAGAACAGCACCGCTCTGCCCAACAG
>JBASAV010000159.1:0-4017 GCA_049650785.1 Lewinella sp.
CGTCATTGCGGATCTGCCGGGGCGTCCCGTTGAAATCGATCCGCGCCTCGAACACCAGGTACAGGCCGAACAGCAGCAGTAGCAGCAGCACCACGCCGAAACCACCCAGGACACCGGACAGGTGAGATACCAGGTAGTCACCAATACCCCCACCCAGCGGGAAGTCCGTCAGGCTGCCAAAGGCGAAGCTCAGCAGCACGGACAGGCCAAGCGTGAAAAGCATGAGCTTGACGAAGAGGTTAGCCATCGGGCGCAGCGGCGCACGACGAAGCCGGTTGATACCCAGCCGCCCCAGGAAGTACACCAGGATGAAGCTCGGCAACCCGAAGCAGAAGTAAATGAAGAAGTTAGACAGGAAAGCGCCCAATCGTCCCAGCCAGTTATCCACCGTGGCGGCATCCTCGCTCAGCAATTTCCAGCTGAAACGCAGCACGCGGTCCTGATCGATCTTCCAGGTAAATAAGTAAGAAACGAAGGCAACCGTGAGGTAGACGGAGATAAACAGCAGCAGCAGACCGAATAATTTCGGTATACGCTCGTCCCGCAGTCCCATCCGAAGACCGAGTTGCCCGCCCTTTTTCTTTGTTTTGGCCATTCAGTAAGTGGCTTGTTAGCCTAGGCGGCGAAATTACGATAAATGAGGGGAACGGGCCCGGGGCCGTGCATGAAATTCACCAAAGCTGGTAAGCACGGGCGCCCCTGAAATTAGTTAAACCTATATGTATTAGCTAAAGGGGGAAACCCGCAAATCGATTGATCGCAACCGTAATTTTGGTCCTATGCACAAACTGCTCCGCTTCCCCTGCGTGTTGCCCTTTTCCCCGCCGGGGCGGGGTTCCGCACCGGAAATTCTGGATCAGTTCATCCCTCTATCGGACCGCTATATCCGAAATCACCCTGCGCGCAACGAGACCGTTGCAACGGATAGCCACCGTGATCGTTGAAGGCCCCTAGCCCGTTCGCCCCACCTCGTTACTACGCTACACTTATTAAATCCAAACCTGTTTATGCGATACCTGCTGGTATTTACGCTGATTTTGCCCTTGCTGCTGACCGCGCAGACCGACAAAGTCTACACCCTGGATATAAGCGACCAAAAGATCGACCTGAATGGACTCTCCTTCCGGATCGGGGAGGTAATGGATGAAACCGGGGTAACCGACGGCCGCTTCGGAACGGTCTACACCGGCCTGCTCAATAATGGCCGGGACGTCACGATCCAAAACGGAATAGCCATGAACTTTAAGTCCGCACTGGTACGCAATACCACCCAGGCCGAACTTCCGGCGGCTAACCTCGCAGTGCGATTCTTGCGCCTTTCCGAGGAGCTAACGCCTACCAGCGAGCGGCGGAGATTACAACTCGAAGCAATGTTGGAAATGCCCGGTACCGACGGAGACCCGGTCCGTTACGGTCCCCGGATCGTCACCCGCGTGGAGGGGGGAATTGACGTGACCGGAGGGCACCCGGCCGCGCTTGCGGATGTACTGTCCGAACTACTGCACCTGTTGGACGAGGATCTGCAGAACGGAGTAGCCGCTGATCCATTGGCAGGCGGGATCAAGCCTGCTGAGTTGCCGAACGGAGCATTCTATTCGGTAGCCGATTACCGCGCCGGCAGGGTAGACGCCGGCCTGAGCCTGGAGAGGCAATCGCGCAACCTGGTGTACCGACACGAGGGCACGCCCTTCTTTCGTGCGGCGTTTGATCGTCCCGCGGAGGTTTCGCGGTCGGATGTACGGGAATTGTGGGGCTACCACCACGAGGGCGTGAGCTATCTGTACATACAGCGCAACTTTTATTCCATCCAGGAGGATGCCGAAGGAACCACCCTCGTCGCCATTCCCGGAGGCATCACCGACCCGGAGGCGATGACCAAGCAGGCGGCCATCGGTGGCTTGCTGCTCGGAGCGATCGGGGGAGCCATAGCGGGAAGTATTCGCAGCGGAAGCAACGAAGAATTTTTCCAGCTTGACCTGAATTCCGGTGCGCTGCTGCCGCGGCCGGGTACGGAGCAATCCGTAAGCTATGCGGACAGGATCTTACTGCACAATATCGCGTCAGTCGACACCCCGGAGATGCTGGCCGCACTGGGCGGTAAACAGTACCGCCTGGGGCCCGGTCAGTTTGCGGATCTCGATGGTGCCGGGGAACTCACGGTCGGCTTTGACGGTCAGCAGGAAGATAGCCGCGAGTACAAGATATGGGGCACCGAGGGCCGCCCGGCCCTGTACATCCTCGATATCAATAAGAAAGGGAAAATCACGCTGGTTCGCGGAAGCGACGAGCAAGCCAAACAAGCGGCACAAGCGGCCGCCGACGGAGAAATCCTTCCCGCCCGCTAGAAACAATGGTCCGTGCATCGCTTGGCGCTTCCCTTCCGGAAGCTGCCAGAGGTATGCCGTTCGCTCATTGGGACCGTGTGTACCATCCCGCCCGGAAGAAATAAACCAGATCGGCAAAATCTTTTTGATGCGGCGTTCTGAACTGCGTTACCGTCGGTGGCAATCACGCAAAGTATACAGGAATTTGGAGGAATACAGAGGAGACGACAATTATCCCCCCTCATGTGGATAGCATTCGCCGTCGTTCGGGTATTCCCACAAAATTATAGCTGCGGCCAGGTATATAAATCCTATTTTCAGCCACTTAGTAAAATATTGTAACGCTCAAAACTGATTTGCCATACACGATAGTGTACGTGATTTTGGATTACATTGCTGTCAGGCTTCGGCCCCGCGTGCCCCAAAGTTACCCGTACCATGATTCCACCGTTTTGCCGTCCATTGCTATACTGCCAACCCTGCGGCCACACCTCCCCCTGCCGCGGCTTCCAAAGCGACTTGTCGAAGAGGATTTTCTCCGGTTACCAGAAGATCGTTGATCGCTATTCTATAGCCGGTAACCATCATTTCCTAGTCGCAAAAGACGCATCCTGTTACGCCATTCCCGCACGACCGTTGCCGCAGCGCGCTCTCCTAATTTATGCTTGATCGATTTTGGAGACCCACCCGGGTGCTTGCAAAGCGATCTGTGGCGGGTCATTTGTCGATTAGTGAACCAGATCGATCCCCTATGATCCGTACATCCAGCCGAATTTTTATTGTCTGTTGCCTGCTGTTGAACGGCCTGACGGCCATCCTGGCCCAAACGGATGAGCGGCCCAACATCATCTTCATCCTGACCGATGATCAGCGGTATGATGCGCTGGGTTACGCCGGCAATCCCCTGGCCCACACCCCGGAAATGGATCGCCTGGCGGAAGCCGGCACCTACTTCTCCCACGCGATGGTCACCACGCCGATCTGTGCGGCCAGCCGGGCCAGTATCCTCTCCGGGGTGTATGAACGCACCCACCGCTTCAACTTCCAGACCGGAAATATACCGGACCAATACCTGGCCGGGGCATATCCCGCCGCACTCCGCGAGGCCGGCTACCACACCGGTTTCTACGGCAAGTACGGCATCCGGTACGAGGGAGAGGACCGGATGTTTGATGAGTACGAAACCTACGATCGCAATAACGCCTACGCCGACCACCGGGGCTACTACTACAAAACCATCGACGGCGACACGGTGCACCTCACCCGCTACACCGGCCAGCAAGCCCTCGATTTCGTGGATCGCCACGCGGATAGCGAGAAGCCATTCTGCCTCTCCCTGAGTTTCAGCGCTCCCCACGCCCACGACGCGGCGGCGGACCAGTACTTCTGGCAGTCGGAAACGGACCAGCTGTTGACCGACCTGGACGTGCCACCTCCTGCGCTCGGCGCCCAAGAAAACTTCGACGCGCTGCCACCGGCCGTACGCGACGGCTTCAATCGCCTTCGCTGGACCTGGCGCTACGATACCCCCGAAAAGTACCAGCACAGCGTGAAGGGCTATTTCCGGATGATCGCCGGTATCGACCTGGAGATCGGAAAATTGCGGGCCAGGCTGGACGAACGGGGCATCGCCGATAACACCGTCATCATCGTTATGGGCGACAATGGCTACTTCCTGGGGGAACGGCAGTTG
>JBASAV010000160.1:0-8262 GCA_049650785.1 Lewinella sp.
TCTTGGTACTCCGTGATGCTGCTAAGGATCTTCTCCATATCGACGGAGGCGATCTTTTGGGCGGACAACTGGGCGCCGAAGCCGGCAACGGCTAAAATAGCGACCATCAGAAAGTTGCGAAAACGCATGGTGGTAAATTTTGGATGACAAAAGTACAGAGGCACGTGCCAGTCTGCTAAGAAATAGACGCTTAAAGAATATGGAAGTTACTCTGGTAAGGAAGTTTTAATTACTCCCTACCCTACCTATTCTACTGTCATACAACAACTTATGGCCCCATTTAGCCGATAGGCAGACTGGGGGTTTAACGCAATATTAACGGCCTGTGCAGGCGGTTCGGGATGACTTTCCTGACGTTTGGGAGCTTCCGGGGGTTTGTGCTGGGGTTTCTTAGCTCTGCCTTACTCGTAGGGTAGAGTGCCGCCGCGCTACGCGATGGGGGTTCAATGCCCAACTATAAGCGTCCCTTCCAAGATCAAACACCCCTGGTTCGGACACGGGCCTGAAAGGCCCGTTAACCCGACAGCGATGCCCTCCGCTACGCTGCAGTCATACCCAAGGATTCTCCTACACACCACCTTTCTAACAAAATATCGCCGCCTATCCATTCGGCCCGAGATAGAGGACAGGTTGCACCAGTATATCTCCCAGCGTTTCAGACAACAGGGGTCAGGGTGGAAGAGATTGGAGGAACCCTGGATCACGTTCATATCCTGCATACGCTCCCCAGGGTAAAATCAATAGCTAAGCTGATAGAAGACACGAAGTCGTTTAGCTCAAGATGGATGGCGAACCAGGGTTATCTCAACTTCTGGTGGCAGAACGGCTACGGTAGCTTTTCCGTAGACTATCGGGAAAGCGATCGGGTGCGGCGATACATCAGGAACCAAAAGACACATCATTACGGCAACTTGAAAAATTACCGTACAGCCGCAAAACGTACGTTCGAGGAAGAGATGCTGGCTTTGCTGGATGGATATCAAAATCCGCACGACCCCCAGCATCTTTTCCCACCGGACCACAGGTCGAAAAGGACCTAAAAGCAGGATAGAGTGATTCTTGCACACTTTAAAGGCACTCCACATAGGGCGAAGCGGAGGGCAGCGCGAAAAATCGCGTGCCCGCCAACATCCCGAATCCCCCTAATTACGCATCTTCTTCCGACGCCCCGTCCGATTACCGCCCTTCCCTTTTTTCTTATCCTTCGTATCGTCCTCCTTCGTGTCGCCGTGCACCTGGATGACCTTGACGAGTGACATATCGATGCGACGGCGATCCATGTCCACGTCCTCGATTTTCACCCGCACCACGTCGCCCATCTTTAACTTTTTGCCGGATTTTTTTCCGACGATGCTCAGCTTTCCTGCGCTCAGGTCGTAGGGTTCGTCCATCTTGTCGAACGGGAGCATCCCCTCTACAAAATTTTCGATCAGCTCGATAAAGACACCGAAGTCGGCCAGGCCGTTGATGACGCCGTCGAACTCGTCGCCGACGTGATCGAGCATAAACTCGGTCTGCTTGTATTTGATGCTTTCCCGCTCGGCGGTGACCGCCTTGCGTTCCTGGCTACTGATGTGCTTGCAGGTCTCCTCCAATTTCGCGCCGTTAGCCTTGTACAGGCTACCCTCCTCCAGATTCTTATCCAAAAGACGGTGCACCAGGACGTCGGCGTAGCGGCGGATGGGCGACGTGAAGTGGGTATAATCATCGAAGCCCAGCCCGTAGTGCCCGATATTCTCGGTAGTATAGATGGCCTTGGACATGGTCCGGATGGCAATCGGCGAGAGCATCTTGACCATCGGGTCTTCGTCAGCCTTCGCGAGCAGTTTATTGTAGCTCTTACTTACCGACTGCGGACTACTCAAGTCCATTTCGTACCCCAGGGCCGCTGCAAAGTTGGCCAGTTCGGCCACCTTATCCATATCGGGCTCATCGTGCACGCGGTAGACAAAGGGGATGTTCTGCTTTAGGCGCTCTTCCTTCTTTTTGATAAAGCCGGCCACCTCGCGATTAGCGAGCAACATGAAGTCCTCGATCAGCATATTGGTATCGATGCGATCCTTGATGTAGACTTCTACCGGCTTGCCTTCATCGTCGAGCTTAAAGCGAACCTCATTCGTGTTGAAGTCGATGGATCCCTCCTTGAAGCGTTGCTTGCGCAGCTTTTTGGAAATGATGTCGAGCTGCTGAAGTTCCTGTACGAAGTCCCCTTCGCCGTTGTCCAGTATCTCCTGGGCTTCTTCGTAAGTGAACCGGCGGTCGGAGTGGGTGACCGTGCGGCCAAACCACCGGTCAATCATTTTTAGTGTTTTTGAATTGAACTTGAAGACGGCACTGAAGGTCAGCTTATCTTCGTTCGGGCGCAGGGAGCACAATTCATTACTGATCCGCTCGGGCAGCATGGGGCACACCCGGTCGACGAGGTAAACGCTAGTCGTGCGATCGGCCGCCTCTTCATCCAGGGCACTACCCGGCCGCACGTAGTGACTCACATCGGCAATGTGAATACCTATCTCGATATTCCCGTCTTCCAGGTGCTGGATAGACAGCGCATCGTCGAAATCTTTCGCGGTCAGCGGGTCGATGGTGAAGGTGGTCACCTCGCGCATGTCGCGGCGTATGTTGATCTCCTGTGGTGAGATTTCACCGGGCAGGGCTTCACTTTCGGCCAGTACGGCATCCGGGAAGGTGATCTGGAAGCCATTATTGATCAGGATGGCCTGCATTTCGATATTGCTGGTTCCGGGCTCGCCCAGTACCGCGGTGATCTTGCCGCTGATCTGGCCGAAGCGATTTTCTTCCCAATCGACGATCTGTACGACTACTTTCTCCGTGCTCTTCGCGTCGATCAGTTCGGAACGGTGTACCGCCACGCTGATATTTTTGCCGCCGGGTCCGTCAACGACCACTTCGGCGTACTTCTCGTGGACCTTCAGCGTGCCGACGAAATGAGTCACACTGCGTTCCAGCACGTCGACCACTTCCCCTTCGGGTTTGCGGCGACCGCTGGGCGTCCAGTAGCGGACCTTGACCTTATCGCCATCCTGGGCGTTCTTTAACCGATTCTGGGAAACGAAAATATCCGTCGCGTCCCCATCCATAATGATGTAGGCGGAGCCACTACGGGTCATATCTACACGCCCTTCCGCATAATCGCTGGAGCGCTTACTGTTGTCGCTGCGGTTGAACTGGTAACGGTGATCTTCGGTGACTTTGACCTTCCCGCTGCTGACCAGCTTGTCGAGCGCCGCCTGAATGCTGTCGCGGCTGTTCTTAACCTTGAGTTTTCTTTGGAGTTGTTTCGGATTGAGCTGCTTGCGGGCGTTGGCTTTGAACTCTTGGTAAACCATGCGCTCTAAATCACGAGCCTTGAGCTTGCCGCTCTTCGTTTTATTCTTAGACATGTAGGGGTAAAAGTGCGACCGCCCCCTTTGGACGATCGGTGCGCATAAGGTGGCGCAGCGGGGATTTGGTATATAGCTTCTAACCGCAGGAACGCCGAATGCTTATAGATAGTTTGTTTTGGGCGCCGGAGCGCAGGAGAACCGAACACTACCCTTAGCTAAGCGAGTTATGGTGAAAAAGCTAATTCGTGAAATATTTACTCAACACTTTCCTCTTTACCCTCAGCCTACTGACCTGCTCCGGCTGCACGGAAGACGGCGACATCAACGTCTTTTCCGTCGAGCAGGACCTCGAGTTAGGTCAGCAGACCAACCAGGAGATTCGCAGTAACCCTTCGGAATTTCCCGTACTCGATGCCGCCGACTATCCCGAAGCCTACAGTTACCTGCAGCGAATGGTCAATGAGATCGTCCAGCAGGGTGACGTACGCCATGCGGATGTATTCCCCCACGAGGTAACCATTATCGATCAGGATGTTGAAAATGCCTTCGCCACGCCGGGCGGCTTTCTGTACGTCTATACCGGACTCGTCGATGCACTGGATAACGAAAGTGAGTTGGCGGGGGTGATGGCCCACGAGATCGCCCACTCCGCGGAGCGCCACTCGACCAATCAGTTGACGCAGCAGTACGGCTTTTCTACGCTGGTCAGCGTCCTGACGGGTGGCGATCCGGGCCTATTATCCCAGATTGCCGGTAGCCTGCTAACCCTCCGCTTCAGCCGCTCTGACGAAGCCGAGGCCGATGACCGCTCGGTAGATTATCTCTGCAACACCCGGTACGCCGCCAACGGAGCCGCCGGCTTCTTCGAGTCCATCCAAGACGGAAGTAGCCCCCCCGAGTTTCTCAGCAGCCACCCCAGCCCCGACAACCGGGTAGCGGACATCAACGCGCGGGCTCAGGATCAGAATTGCTCCGTCGCAACTGGTGATCAGTCCGATTTTGAGCAGTTTAAGGCGGATTTGCCGTAGGGGGTTTAGGAGGTTGTCGGTTTTGGGTTGTCATTTTCCCTGCGCTCCGGCGCAATAAGCGCATCTGAGGTACTCGGTTAATGGCAGAGGACGAACGGTGCCCCATAAACGCCATACCCCCAAGCCTCGGAAGGCCACGAACCCGGCCAACCAACAGGCTACCGTACTACCCTACTACCCCACTCAAGCCTACCGTGCGAAAAACTACCTTTGCCCAATGACCCCCACCCCTATAGTCATTATCGGCGCAGGTCCGGCTGGCGCGGCTACGGCTCTGCGGTTGTCGTACCTGAATATTCCGAGCGTACTGATTGACAAGGCCACCTTTCCCCGCGACAAGATCTGTGGCGATGCCATTTCCGGCAAGGTCCCTACCCTGCTGAACCGCCTCGATCCGGCCATCATGGATCGGTTCCGCCGGCGATTTGAGCCGAGTGATGTCTGGGGTATTCGGTTTTACCCCCCCAGCAAGAAGCTCATCGAACTACCCTTCAAGATCGGCTACGAGCGAGTACCGGACGAAGCGCCGGGCTACGTAAGCAAGCGGATCGATTTCGACGCCTTCCTCATGGAAGAGGTACGCCGCCGCCCGGACATTGACCTGCACCTGGCCACCGAAATCGTCACTACGCAACGCACCGAATCGGGCTACCGTATTGAGGCGAAGGACGGCCGTAGCTGGGAAGCCAGCCTGCTGATCGACGGCAGTGGGGCCCACAGTAAATTCAGCCGGCACGAAGCGGGACAGGAAGTGGATAAGGACCACTACGCCGCCGCGGTCAGACAGTATTATCGCGGCGTGACCGGCTTCCACCCGGACAACTTTATCGAGCTCCATTTTCTCGATGACTATAACCCCGGCTACTTCTGGATCTTCCCCCTACCGAACGGAGAGGCGAACGTCGGACTGGGTATGCGATCCGATATCGTGAAGAAAAAAGGACTGAATCTGCGGAAAGAACTCCCAAAGATCATCGCCAGCAAAGCCTTTCGGGAAAGATTTGCACAAGCCACGCCGGTTGACAAGATCACCGGTTACGGGCTACCCCTCGGATCCAAAGAACGGACCCTATCGGGCGATCATTACCTCCTCACCGGGGATGCCGGTCACCTGATCGATCCACTTACGGGTGAGGGCATAGGAAACGCCGTTTATTCCGGGTTCATCGCCGCGGAACTGGCAGAAAAGTGTTTGGCCGAGCAGCGATTCGACGCTGCCTTCCTTTCGGCCTACGATGTACGTATAGAGCGGGTTCTACGCACCGAACTCCGCCTTAGCTACCGGCTACAGCAGATCATGCAGTACAAATGGATAACAAATTTCCTTACCGGCATCGTGGCAGCCAACCCTAAGCTGATTGAGGTACTCTGTAGAATGTATACCGACTTCGAACTCCGCAAACAGTTGGTCAAGCCGACCTTCTGGTGGAAGCTCCTCCGGACCAAGACCGGTAAGCTCCCCGCGGTGGCCGAAAAAGGAGGATAAGTGTTAAGACGATCAAAAAACTTGAGTTCGTATGTAACAAATCCTTTCCTACGGTAGTTAATTAAGCAGTTGATTAAGTTTCATATATACTAGTGAGTGTAAAGTGAGCCTCCGACCCTTTTTTGTGGGTTTGGAGGTTCTTTTTTTCACCCCACCCTTATCTACCTCAGTCCAGCAACCGCCAACTAACCCCCAGCCGCAAAGCCCCGTCCGAATACGGATGATCAGCCGTTAAAAAGAATAGCTGACTGCTCGCTATCGTCTGTGCCTGGATGTACTTCACGAAAAAGCGGAAGCGCGTCACCCGCAGACTAAAGAACGGATCCACCTGCACGGAAAAAGGGGTGGCCTGCCGGTCCTGGAAATGGAAAGTTTGTAAAATCGGATTGTAATACGGAGCCGCGAAACTGGAAGCGTACCGGATATCGGCACCCAGATTGACGTTCAGCACCCCAAACCACTTACCCGCGTAGTAGAGGCTATGCTCTCCGTACAGCCGCGGCAGCCGGAAGACACGCTGGTCCGCTTCCTGTAGCAGGATACGGTTATCGATACGGTAAGCGCCGAGTATGAAGTTACGCTCGGCCGTTAATTGGAGGATGCTATTCGGTCCATCGCTCTGTTGGGGTATACCATCCTCATCGCGATAAATGTAGTTGGTCAGCACCGTGTACGCCAACCCGGCCCGGATACCCAAAAACGGCAAGGTGTAGGCGCCTTCCAGCCGTAATTCCAACGTTTTACCAAAATCCCGCTCGTAAAACGGACTTCCGTTCAGGCTATAGTTCTGGAGGATGAGATCCGGTGCGTAGAGCTGATTTACCGCACCGACCTCTAACTTTCCAGCGACACCCAGGTCCAGTTCCCCGCGCGCGGCAATGCGGTAATCGCCAACCTGTCCGATAAGATTGAGTTGACCGTCCAACAGCAAATTCAGGCGGTCACTGGGCCGCAGCCCCAGCCGGGCCGTAGCTAATACATAGTGCAAACTGCTATCGCCGGTAGCCTGGCCCAGGCGGTGATACTGATGGACGGCTCCCACCTCGAGCAGGTCCCGCTGCACCGTTTCCCGACCGGCCGTTCGACTACGGCGGAAAGTGGAAATTTCAATTTCGTTGCTGATGACGTTATCCGTCAGTTGGCTTCGCAGGCCCCGGTCGTCCCGGTCGAGGGCTGGGTAGAGCGAGTAAAAGCTGCTATCCGTCACCGTGCGTGGGCTGCTCATCCGGTAGAATTGCCGTTGAATCCGCAACTGATGTTTCAGGGTGAAAGCCCGGCGTTCCCTACCGGTGAGGGTATCGGTAGCCGCACCGAATTGGAGATACTGCGTGGCAGCTACCTCGCGGTGTGCGTGTCGCAGACGGGTATCGGCCAGGTAGGGGGTATAGGTGCCCGGGTTATCAATTTCACCGATGTCCTGGTCAAGGGAGTCGGCCAGCCCACCGTTCTGCCGCTGCTCGAAAGTGTTGGCGGTGTAGCTAAAGTATCCGCTGTAGCGGCTCCCCGGCGGTCGGACGGAAAGCCCGACGGCTACGTTGGTATTGCGTATCGCACTATTCGGGTACTGGTCCTGCTCCCCCAGCTGGAAAATTCGGTCGTAGCCAAGTACCAGATTTACCCCGTCGGCAAAATTGCGACTGAAGCGAGCCTCCAGCATACCATCTTGTTGCTCACTGCCCCGGAGATACCGGATATAGGTAAACGGCCGCTGGAGTCGGTAGAAGTCCAGGTTGTCCATATTCAACCGGTAGAGGTCGAACTGCCGTAATCCGATTTCGAGTCCGCGGCGGTATTCCGGCTCGTAGCGTAGGCGGTAGGCCGCCGAGCCGATCTGTCCGAGCGTGGCGTAGTCGAAGGGTACGCGCCGGTCCGGTTCGTATTGCTGGAAGCCCGGCAGTAAGCTGTCGGTGAAGGATACTTCCTGATTCGGATTGTCCGCCTTGTATAGATAGATCCCAAAGGTATCCGGCTCGATCACGCGTTGCTTTTGCGGCCCCGCCGTCCGTGCCGAGGAGGCGTCATAATCCGGATCGTCCGGATCCAGTTGACCGGTCTCGCTCGGGTCCAGTATCTGCGCGTGCAGATTCACCCCGCCAAACAGCAGCAAAAGCAGACCAATGAACTGTAACCTCCTCCACATAGCAAGCAAACGTATCGCCCCGCCAAAACGCACTCTCCCCTCCCGACAAATCAAGAATGTGCCGCGAGCACTACCCCAGCGCTTTAGGATTCATTCCCATACTGCTGAATCCGCCGTCGTGGTAAAGATTCTGCATCGTCACGTACCGCGTAAAGTCGCTGAACAGCATGGCGCAGTATTCGCCGCAGGCCATGGCCGGCGCGTTGCCGAGGGGCGACATCTTATCCGCGTAGCCGAAGAACTCGTCGAAGCCCTTCACCC
>JBASAV010000161.1:0-8532 GCA_049650785.1 Lewinella sp.
AATAGAGATAGTAAACGCATAGCATTCGGGATTAGGACGGAAAGATAAGTCCTCCCGACTTGGCTTAGCAAACCTTGTCGGCGCACGCCGACGACGCGAAGGCATCCGGTTTGGCCTTAAACACAAAGCCCATTCCGAGAATATATCCCATGGCTTCCTTCAAGGCTACGTTGCTCTGGAAGTGGGGATCGGTGTTGATGTCGGCGTGCACTTCGAGCTCGACCTGGTGGCGGTCCAAAATGCCGCATAGCGCGTAAGCGATTTCAACCGAACGGCCCACCTCAAGGATCATTCGTTCGCGCAGGCTCATGCGGGCCTCGCTCTTATAGTTGGCGATATACATGAACCCACCGCGCTTTTCCCGAAGAAATACAATCACCGTCGCGAATTCAACCGTTTTGCCCCGGACCTGGCTATCGGTGCCTATGCAAACTTTCAACCGGTGGCCGGCGGCAATCTCGCGCTGCACGGTCTGCTCAACGGCTTCGGCGATCGGCGCTTCGATGCGGCGTCCGTCGTAACGACGCCATTTCATCTCGGTCAAGGCCTTGGTATTCATGAGCTTTGCGTTTGGTGGCAGGTAAGGTGAAGATAACCCCAACCAGCGCAAGGGAAGTTGCAAAGCGTATGACCAAAAGGTTAAAAATTAAAGCAGTGTGTTAACTTAGGTTCTATCCGTAAACACGTACTTTACCCGCATGCGGGAATCCAAGTCTAAATCCGCGGCCGGCAGCAACTTCAAGTTCCGTGAACTGAAGGTTTACAACTCGACGGAGTACCTGTGGGATAACGTAAAGAAGTATCGGCAGGTCTTCGATCGCTACGAGACAGCCTATGTCTACGCGGAGCTTTCGCTGTTCAATAAGGCTTTCGATGGGGAGGATTGGTCTTTGCACATCGATCTGAAGTGCTTCCGTGTCGACGATCAGGGGCGGACCGAAATCTGCAGCCTGGCCATAGATAAGGAAGTGAGCCGCTTCGATCCGACCGTTTACATCCGGGAAGGATGGGGAAATCAAAAGAAAGGGACTTTCTGGAAAGCCGGCACCTACTGCTGGGAGGCCTACATCGGTGGGCAACGCGTGGGGAGTAAGTTCTTTTACATCATCACCACGGAGGAGGGGGACGACTTTGACGATGAGGACCTGCGCATCGCCGACCCGTACCTAAAGCTGCAGTCCGTCAAAATGTACGAAGGCCCCTACGACGACGTATCGGCCGACGACCGCATCTACCTGCGTCAGTTCAGTAGCCAGGAAACTCGCTACATCTACCTGGAGCTGGAGTTCCAGAATTTGCAGCCCGCACAGGGGTGGCACCTGGAGCTGTTCACCAAGTTCCACAACCAGACGCGTGAGCTAAAGGGGCAGGTCTCGCGCCTCATTGAGGTGAAGGCCGAAAAAGACGTAGTCAAGATGGGCGTGGGCTGGGGTGCGGCCAATCCCAATCTCTGGCGGGAAGACAGCTATACGGCGGAAATTGTCTTCCTGGACTCGCTCATCGCGACCGTGCAGTTCGATGTCACTGACGAGGGGATGGAGGGCTTCCCGAAGGTATATCTCCCGGGGCGAGATCAGCCGGTAGTCCTGAGCCCGGATTCGGATGAGGAAGAAGATTTTGAGCACATCATCGCCGACCTCGATGCGCTGATCGGGCTACAGGAGGTGAAGCAGCAGATGCGCGACCATGCCGTGTACATCCAGTTCTTGCAGCTGCGCCAGCAGCGTGGATTCGCGATGGATACCGGTATCGACGTGCACGCGGTATTCAGCGGTAACCCGGGTACGGGGAAGACGACCGTGGCCCGTATGATGGGCAAACTATACCAAAAGATGGGCTTGCTAAGTAGCGGCCATACCGTTGTCGCCGACCGCGTCGATCTCGTAGGGGAATACATCGGCCAGACGGCTCCCAAGACCCGCGAGGTAATCGAAAGTGCCCGGGGGGGCGTCCTCTTTATAGACGAAGCCTATTCGCTGGCGCGCAACAATGACGACGGCAAGGACTTCGGCCGGGAAGTCATCGAAATCCTGGTGAAGGAAATGTCGAACGGTGCCGGTGACCTGGCCGTCATCGTGGCGGGCTACACCGATGAAATGAAGCGATTCCTGGACAGTAATACCGGTCTGAAGTCTCGTTTTAAGCTCTTCTACGAATTCCGTAATTTCTTACCCCAGGAGCTCAGTCAGATTGCTGAGTACGCTGCCACCAGGCAGGGCGTGAAAATGACCCTGGAGGCGAAGGCGGTTATTGACGAAACCATAACCCTCGCCTTCCGGGAAAGGGACCGCACCTTCGGCAATGCCCGGTACGTGCACGACCTGGTGGAAAAAGCCAAGGTACAGATGGCTCTGCGCATCATGGCGCTCGACGAAAGCGGGGAATCATTTAGTGACGAAGATCTGAGTACCATTGAAGTCGGGGACGTCAACAAGATCAAGTCGATTACGGCACGGGAGCGCCCGGCCATCCCTGTCAACGAGGACCTGCTGGCGCAGGGGCTATCCGAGCTCGATAGCCTAATCGGTATGGAAGGGGTAAAGGCGCAACTGCACGAGCTGGTGCGCCTGGTCCGCTACTACCGCCAGACCGGCCGCGACGTACTGAATGCCTTTCATCTACATACCGTACTCGTTGGGAACCCCGGTACGGGTAAAACCACCGTGGCACGGATCCTGGCTACCCTTTATAATGCCCTGGGCATACTGGAGCGTGGACATATCGTGGAGACGGATCGGCAAGGATTGGTGGCGGGTTACGTTGGGCAGACAGCTGAAAAGACCGCCAAGGTGATCGAAGAAGCCATCGGTGGTGTGCTATTTATCGACGAGGCTTACGCTCTCACCCAGACCCAGGCCGGGCAGCGGGGAGACTTCGGCGACGAGTCGATCCAAACCCTGCTCAAACGAATGGAAGACCAGCGGGGCGAATTTTTCGTCTGCGTGGCCGGCTACCCGGACAATATGGATACCTTCCTGAAGGCCAATCCCGGGTTAAGCAGCCGTTTCGATAAGATCCTGCGGTTTGAGGATTACGAGCCGGACCAACTGGCCCGCATCGCTGACGAAATGTTTCGGCAGCGGCGAGTGCAGCTATCGGCACCCGCCCGCCAACACCTCCGGGATTACCTCGCTTTCCTTTACAAGTACCGGGATGCCTACTTCGGAAATGCCCGGACTGTACGCCAGTTGGTGGTGGACATCCTACGCCGGCATGACCTACGCCAGGCGGCCAGCGGTAAATCGAAGCGATCCCCCGGATTGCGTATCTCGCGTGCCGACGTAGAACACCTGAAGCTGGATACCAAGGAGCTATCCATCCAGCGTAAGCGGATCGGCTTTTAGAATTCCGTAAAAACCGACTCTTCCATGTCGTTGGTAACGGAGATATCGTTCAATTTGAACCGGCCACCCCGGTCACCGGACAACATGACACCTGCGTAGTCCTGATACCCGTCAAAGGGAGTGCTGATGGCGGGTTCGGCATCCTCGGCAGTGCGGAAAAACTGCCAGGTATTGATCCGGTAGTTCTCCTTGTCCACGTATAATTTGTACATGTTACCCGGAGTATCGCCTACTTCATTGAAGGTCAGTTTAAGGATATCCGATGGCCGTTGCTTTTGTGGATCGTCCGCCTCTCCTTCGTGGGTGAGTGTGACGCCGCTATCCTTCAGTTTGAAGGGCTGCACCAGCCAGTAGCTGTCGTTGATCCACATGGAGTAAGCATCCTGGAGGTACAGATCGATGCTGTCCGGTTCGGTCATCTCCTGGCCATTCTTGCTGACCGCGCCGGTGAGATCGTCGTCGCTGAAGTCAAGCAAATAGATCATGCTGTCGCCGGGTACTTCGATCCGCACGCGGTCTTCTTCCTTATCCCACACCAGATCACGGGCACCGAAGAAATTCCAGCTCAGGTAGCGAACGTCATCGTATGCCTTCCTGCCGCCGTGGTACTTCACGATGCTGTCGGCAATGGCGATGGCCTCGTCGTCGGAGCCAGCTTCGTCAAAGCCGTCGGCCGCCGGATTGAAGTCAGCCGTTTCTTCCGGACTGTCGGAGGTATTGTCGGTGGAGGTATCCGCTTCGGTACAAGCGGTGAGCAGTGCCAGTAGGGGCAGCAAGAGGAAGCGGGTGATTTGCATACGGGCCATAACAGTAAACTAACGCAGCAGTTCAGCTTCCAGATAAACGGGTTGGTGGTCGCTGAACTGGAAAGCCTGATTAAGGGTCTTCACCCGGCGCAGCCGGACGTTCGGGCTACACAGATAGTAATCTATCACACTCCGCTCCGAGCGGTGGGCGTCGTAGGCTTCGTCCGACCGACGCACCGTTGCGGTAGCCGGGTCATAGGCCCATACCCAGGTGGGTGGTAGAAAGTCAAATGGTACTCCGGGCGGCAGGATCGTTTCCTCGACGGTGGGATTGAGGGAAAACCAGTTGAAGCCCGGGGGAATCTGATTCCAGTCTCCGCCGACCACCACGTAATGTCCCGCCGCGTAGTCCTCGAGTACCCGGTCGCGTAGGTACGCCATCTGTTCGCGGCGGAGGCTGCCGTCACTATCATAAGCAGATAGATGGACATTGTACACCACCAGTCTTGGTCCGAAGGCAGTGGTGAACTCCTGGCGTAGCGCACAACGGTCCAGCTGGAAGAGACGTGTAGGCCACGGAAATTCCCCGGGCAGTTGCAGGCGTTCGGCGCTGATTGGCTGAAAACGCGATAGCGTGACCAGTCCGGATTGCACCTCCCCGTAGTGATCCCACGGTTGGAAAAGCGGAATGGGTACGCGGCGACTCTGGAAGTTTGGAGCGTAATAGGCAGCATACCGGGGGCGGGCGTCGCGCGCCTGCTTAAGCTGATTGGTATAGTAGCTTCTGCGGCTGGCGGTATCGATTTCTTGCAGAAAGAAGAAATCTGTCTGGGTGTTGGTGATGGTCAACTCCTGGCCGTCGACGTAGCGATCCACGTTTTCGCGTGGCGAACGCGCCTTGCCGAAATCAGTCCAGAAGAAATCACCACGGTTATAAAAGAAATAGTCTTGCGCCCCCAGGCCGCCGTACCCGACGTTCCAGCTCACGAAGGTCAGCAGGGAATCCTGAATAGTGGCCACGCCAGCTTCCTGACTCGCACTCGCGCTAAGGGGCGTCGTTCCCGTTGGACGCCAGTCGGTCACCGTTCCGTACAGTAGAATACCCGCCAGGTAAAGCAATACAATCGCGAGCGGAATACGCACCCAACGCCAGATTTTACGCATGCTCAAAGGTAAACCGCCGATTGCAGCCCGGGGGAATTTGCAAACCTTTGACGGCGTAGCTTGTAGGATAAGCCATGAAAATAGAGCGTATACCCTTCACCGAAGTTCCCCAGTTTTCGAAACGCGACGTAGCCTACGCGACGGGCGAAGAAAACTTACGTCCCTTCTATCAGTACGACGTCCGACGGGATGCCTTTGCTAAAGTGATGGAGGATAAATCCGGTGACGATACGGACCGGGATCTGCTGGTAGACACCCTACTAGCCCAGTACGAGGATATGGGGTTACCGGACGTTCCCGAAAACGTTTCTCTCCTGCGCTCGCCGCAAACCTTTACCATAATAACCGCGCATCAGCCCGCCCTCTTTACCGGACCGCTGTACTATATTCTAAAGATCTGTTCGACGATCAATCTGGCGCGCCAGCTAAAGGAGGCCTACCCGGATAAGGACTTCGTGCCGGTTTTCATCAGCGGGGCGGAGGATCACGACTTCGAAGAGATCAACCACGCCCAGGTATACGGCAACCGGATAGAATGGAACAAGAACGCGGGCGGACCCGTAGGGTCGCTGGAAACCGACACCCTCGGTGATGCCCTGGCCGAACTGAAGGACATCCTCGGCGACCGCCCCACCGCCCAGGAGATGTACGCGCGTATCGAATCCGCTTACACAGAAAACAAAACTTACGGCGCCGCGGCGGTTGCGCTTGTCCACGATCTTTTCGGTAAGCAGGGATTGGTGGTGGCCGACATGAGCAAGAAGCCCTTTAAGGCCGCCTTCGCTAAAATCATGGAGCGCGAGATCTTCGAATCCGTCAGTCAGCCGCTGATCGAGAAGGCCCAGTCCCAACTGGAAAAACTGGGCTACAGCGGACAGGCCCACGCCCGCGAGATCAATCTATTCTACCTGACCCCCAACCGGCGTGATCGCATCGTGCGCCAGGATGGCCAATTCGCCGTACTGGATACGGATCAAACCTTCACCGAAGACGAGCTACGGCAGGAGCTACAGGAGCACCCGGAACGGTTCAGTCCGAACGTGGTGATGCGACCCCTTTTTCAAGAACTGATTTTTCCCAACCTGGCCTACATCGGCGGGGGTGGGGAACTGGCGTACTGGCTCGAGCGGAAAGAGCAATTCGATACCTTCGGGCTGAACTTCCCCATGCTGATCCGGCGCAATTCCGTGCTTTGGATTGATAAGGGCAACCAGAAGAAACTCGACAAACTCGAGCTCGACTACCGCAAGCTCTTCCAGCCGGCCGATATCACCATACGGGAATACGTGGCGGAGCAATCCGACAACGAGTTAAGCCTGGCTGACGAACTCAAGCAACTCGAAGATCTTTTCCAGGGCATCGCGAAGAAGGCCGAGGAGATCGACCCCACCCTGGCCAAGGCCGTCATGGGTGAGCACGCCCGCCAGGCCAAGGCCGTCGAGAACCTGGAAGGCCGGATTCGCCGTACGGAGAAACAGCGTTTCGAAACGTCCATGAATCAGATCCGCGCCCTGCGCGATAAGCTTTTCCCGGACAATGGTATGCAAGAGCGTTACGATAGCTTCCTCAACATTTACTTACAGGAAGGAGAAGGTATGCTCCAGACCCTGATCGAGAATCTTGATCCGCTGGAACCGGGTCTCGTCGTTATCCAGCCCTAGCGTTTGGCTCCGGAGGTAACGATCTGAATGGCCCGGTCCAGTTGCGGATCGCGGCCATGCAGGCGGTCCAGCATGGTATTATCAACCACTACATCCGGCTCCACTCCGGTTTTCTCCAGGTTCTTCCCTTCGAGGGTGTAACAGCCCCAGCTGGGCAACCGGTAGGAAGAGCCGTCGACCAGTCCCCCACCGCTGGTAAAGATGATCCAACGGTAGGTTGGCATCCCCACTGTCGTGCCCAGATCCAGCTGCTTGAAACCCTCGGCCGTCATCTCGGCGTCGCTCAGGCTCTGCTCGTTGATGAGCAGGACGATGGGCTTGGCATCGGGGATGAAGTTGGGTTGCAGCGTTTTTTCCCCGTTTCGGTAACCCCATTTGAGGTAAGGCTCCTGGCTAAGGAATTGTAGCACGTCGTTGTGCACGTTGCCGCCGGTATTGTAGCGCAGATCCAGGATCAACCCCTCGCGGTTGTGCCCCTCCGAAACCATCTCGTTCAGGAAGTTGTCCAGCTCGCCGCCGCCCATATTTTTCATATACACATAGGCGACTTTTTCGTCGGTGGCCTCATCCACTCGGCGCTGATTTTCGTCTACCCAGGCGTCATAACGCAGGTCACGGGCTTTCCCGTAGGAGACGGGGTGCAGGCGAAGCAGGAAGGTTTCATTGCCGCGCTGGAAGGTGGCTTCCACCTCCTCGTCCACGCTCGGCCGGGTGAAATAGCTTAGGCGATTTTCGTTGGGCTCGATAGTCTGTCCGTTCAGCTTGATCAGCCGGTCGCCGGCCTGCAGATCGATGTCGTAGTAATCGGCCGGACCGTCAGTAACCACGGATTCAACGACGTAAGGCTCGTCCGTACGAAAGGTGATGCCCAGGTCGAACGTCTTGGCCCCGAAGGTGGTCTCTTCCTCGTCGCCCGAAGAGTAGAAGCCGAAGTGGGAGGTATTCAGCTCTCCCAGCATATCGTTGATGAGTCGCCGTAGATCACCGCGGGTGCTGACGTAGGGTAGGAATCTGGAGTAATGATCGCGTACCTCCCGCCAGTCCACACCGTGAAACTCCGCGTCGTAGAAGTTCTCCTCCAGGTTGGCCCAGGTTTCGTAGTACATCTGTTCGAACTCCGGCCGTAACGTGCGGCGGAAGGTGTACTCCATTTCGATGGGTTCCGCCTTATTCTTATCCAGGTCCAGCTTGAGCACCTTGCCTCCACCCAAAAGATAATGTTTACCCTCCGCGGTGACCAGGTCGTCCGCTCCACCGACACCCTTAGCTTCTATGGATTCGGTTTTCGGGTCCTCGAACGGACTGAGCACCGTCTTGAAAAGCTGTGTCTCGCCACCGGCCTGGTCGCTCCCGTAAATAACGATCTGCTTCTCGTCGTCCTGCACGATGGCTAAGCTGCCCTGGTCACCGAAGGCCGTGCCGATCTGTTCGATCCGTTCCATGATTCCCTTCGGCTCGATAACGGTGACGGAGTCCTCTTCTACTTTTTCATCACTGAACATCCGGTCGTACCTGGTCGCCCGGAATGGTTCCTGAATCCGGCGTAGCGGCAAGCGGTAAACATTGGCGTCTCCCCCACCCCGCGGGTAGCCTGGCTGGTGACGGGCTGAATGAAAA
>JBASAV010000162.1:0-8331 GCA_049650785.1 Lewinella sp.
TCAGCAGGTGAAGGAAACGCATGGCGGGAGCGGTTTGCCCTACAATTGACCAGGCCACAACAATGTTTATCGTCTGAGCAGCATGTTACGCCACAGTGATGGGAAGCGAGTTACCGAATGCGCTGGCTATTTTACCGATCCACCTCTTTCCCGCGCGCCGCCGCCCCTATGCCACAACCGCAAGACATACTGAAGCAGTACTGGGGATACCCCAACTTCCGGCCTTTACAGGGGGAGATCATCGACCACGTGCTATCGGGCAGGGATACGCTCGCTCTGCTGCCCACCGGTGGCGGCAAGAGCATCTGTTTCCAGGTGCCGGCCCTGGCCCTGGAAGGGGTCACGCTCGTGGTATCCCCCCTGATCGCACTGATGAAAGACCAGGTCCGCCAACTCCGCGAGCGGGGCATCGTGGCCGAAGCCGTTTACAGCGGCATGCGCAACGCGGACATTGACCGGATCCTGGACAATGCGGTCTACGGCAATACCAAGCTGCTGTACCTGAGTCCCGAGCGATTGATCACCGACCTGGCGCGGGAGCGGATACGACGCATGCCGGTGTCGCTGGTGGCGGTAGATGAGGCACACTGCATCAGTCAGTGGGGCTACGACTTCCGGCCGCCGTACCTACGGATAGCCGAATTGCGCGAGTTGCATCCCGACGTACCCTTCATCGCGGTAACGGCCACCGCGACGTCGGAAGTGATCGAGGATATTCAGGACAAACTGGAATTTGGTAAGGGGTCTCAAGTGTTCCGGCAGAGTTTCGCGCGGGAGAACCTGGCCTACATTGTGCGTCGTCCGGCGGGTAAGGAGAATCAGATCCTGGACGTGCTCAAGGGGGTACCGGGTACCAGCCTGGTGTACGTACGTAGTCGGGGCCTGACCAAGGAAATTGCACATAAACTCAGCCGGCGGGACATCAGCGCGGGCGCTTACCACGCCGGCCTGGAACCGGAGGAAAAGGACCGGCGGCAAGCGGACTGGATCGGGGACCGGCTGCGCGTCATCGTCGCCACGAATGCTTTCGGGATGGGCATCGATAAACCGGATGTGCGTACGGTCATGCACTACGGTCCGCCCGATAGCCCGGAGGCCTACTTCCAGGAAGCCGGGCGGGCGGGTCGCGACGGGAAGCCGTCCTACGGGATTATGCTCTACCACTCCAGTGACGGCGACCGGCTGATCCGGAACTGGGAATACAGCTATCCGCCGGTGTCCGAGGTGAAGCGGATGTACCGGGCGCTGGGCAGCTACCTGCAGTTGGCGGTGGGCGGTGGCAAGGGGGAAACCTTCGACTTCGATCTCGCCGGGTTTTCGCGCAACTTTGGCTTTGATGTACGACAAGCCTACAGCGGATTGAAGGCGCTCGAGAAAAACGGCTATATCCTACTGACCGACGATATGCGGCAGAGCGCGTTCCTGCAGTTCGTCGTGCGCAAGGAACAACTCTACGACTACCAGATCAAAAACCCCCGGGTGAATAAGCTGGTCAAATCAATCCTGCGCACCACGCAGGGGGCCTTTCTGAACCCGGTCCAGCTACGGGAGGGCGCCCTGGCCAACTTTCTAGAAATTACGGGGGAGGAACTGCGTCGGCTGTTTCTAAAGATGCAGGCGGAGGGTATCGTTGATTACACCCCGGAGCGGGAGGGCCCGCAAATTGTGTTCCTGGAGGAGCGCATCGATCCGGACAATCTGCGGATAGACGAAAAGCAGTACCATTTCCTGAAGGAGCGAGCGCGGGAGCGTATCGATACCATGATCGCGTACTGTGAGTCCGACGACCATTGTCGCTCCCGCCAGTTGCTGCGGTACTTTGGCGAGCAAGATGCGCCGGCCTGCGGAATCTGCGACGTGTGCCGACGCGAAAAAACCCCGGTGCCGGACCGGGCCGCCGTTTACGCCACCGTACGCGCGCGTATCGAAGCGGAGGGTCCCCTCCCGGTGCAGGATATTATGGCCGATTTCGGACGGATCCGCGCGCGAGACATCGCCAATCACCTGCAGGTACTGCTCAACGAAGGCCTGTTGGTTAAAGAGCTGGATAAAATACAACTGCCTTGAGGATCATCTGCCTGGTTATAAATGATCTGAGCCACGACCAGCGCATGGATCGGATCTGTACGAGCCTGCAGGCAGCCGGGCACGACGTGACCCTGGTCGGCCGCCTGCTACCCGATAGCCCCGAGCTCATCGCCCGTCCCTATCAGCAGCATCGGATCGCCTGTCGCTACCACGAAGGAAAAACCTTCTACGCGGAATACAACTGGAAGCTGTGGCGAACGCTGCGCACCTGGGGCTACGATACGATCTGCGCGGTGGACCTGGATACCTTGCTGGCTGGCACCCTTCTCCACCGCCCGGGGACAAAACTGGTTTACGATGCCCACGAGTGGTTTAGCGAAACGCCCGAAGTGGCGCCTCGCAGATTCATCCGGGCAGCCTGGCGAAGAGTAGGTCGGGCGCTTGTACCCCGTACCGACGCCCGTTACACGGTGGGGTCGGAATTGGCCCGGACGCTGGAGCAGGACTACCGGGTCCCCTTCGAAACGGTCAGGAACGTACCGCGTAGAGCCGAAACATCAATTAATGAAAATACTGGAGGAGTAATACTGTATCAGGGTATGCTGAACCCCGGTCGCGGATTGGAAGAGGCCATTACGGCAATGCATTCCCTACCCGATCACGTCTTGTGGATCGTCGGATCGGGGCCGGAGCAAGACCGATTGAAACAGTTAGCTGAGAGACTAGCTGTAACGGATCGGGTACGATTCACCGGATTCCAGCCACCACATAAGTTGATCCAATTCACCCGGCAGTCATGGCTGGGAATCAACCTATTATGTGCCGATAGCTTAAGCTATTACTACAGCTTGGCGAACAAGTCGCTGGACTACGTGCAGGCGGGTCTACCCAGTCTACAGATGGATTATCCGGAGTACCGGACCCTCAACGAACGGTACGGTTGTTTCGCTTTGCTAACGGAATTGACGGCTGATGCCGTGGTGGCTCGCGTACAGGCACTCGCACGAGACGCGGCTGCTTACCGACAACTCCAGCAAAATTGCCGAGCGGCAGCGAAAGAGCTGTGCTGGGAACAAGAAGAGAAAGTTCTGCTGTCCATTTACGACCGCCTTTAGCGATCAGCTGAACTTCAGGGCAATCTTCCCGCCTTCAATGCTAAGTTTCAGATCATCGAAGTGCTTAAGCCATTCCACGAAGTCGTCACCCAGTAACTCTCTGCGCCAACCCGATCCGAGGATAGCTTTCCGCACGGCGGCCTCTTGCTTCATCCGGCGGATGGCATTCCTGGGCATGACGAGCGCGTGACTGATGTCGGCCTCGCTAGCGCGGTACTTCATGAGGAGGTAGAGCAACTCGACGATCATATCGTCATCCTCGTCATCGGTGTGGTTGCGTTGGATCTGCTTCACGACGGCCATCTCCTCGTCCGTGGCCGGTTCGTTGTACATCTCCACAAAGAGATCGCCGTAACGCTGGACGGTTTTGCCCGGCAGGCGGCGGTTCTGGCGCATGCTATCCGTGCCCCCGCGCACCCCGCGGACCAGCTGGCCGATGATCTTTTTCGGGAGGATCATTTCCTTACTGTAGTTACGCTTCTCGGCCAGCGAGCGCCGCCACTCGTAGAGGCGCAGAAGGAACAACTTCTCTTTGGTACGGCTCGACTTGGCGATGTTGCTGTTCAGCAGTTCGTGGTTTGGGTCGCGGTAGAAGTAATCTTCCTCGGTCATCAACGCGCATTCTTCCAGCGCCCAGTCCAGGCGGCCGTTCTCCTGCAGCTTTCGGGTAATGGTGTCGTACAGCTCCCGAAGATAAACGACGTCGTACAGGGCGTACTTGATCTGCTTTTCGCTCATGGGACGCTGCGACCAGTCGGTCACGGCGTATCCCTTACCTACACTGTTGCCGGTTTCGGCCTCGACCAGCTTGGCGAAACTAAGCGGGTAGCGGTGGCCGATGAAGGCCGCGGCAATCTGAGCATCAAAGACATTCTGGGGAATCGTACCGTGGCTGCGGTAGAGCAGGCGGTAGTCGTTGTCGCCGGCGTGGGTGACCTTGACGATGTCCGGCGACTCGATCAGCCGAAGAAAAAGGGTCAGGTCGGTAACTGCCAGGGGATCCAGCAGGTAGTAGCCGTGCTTCGTACTGATCTGAATCAGACATAAAAGGGTGTGGTACCGCTTTTCACCGATGAATTCGGTGTCGAAGCCCATCCAATCAACTTCCCGGTTCTCCTGATAAAATGCGTCCAGCCCCTCCTGGGTATCAATTAAGGAATAGTCAATACCGCCGACGGTCATATAATAGGTTTATTTAGTGCGTTCTGGTGACGTAAGGTAAGTCGAATCGTCTAGAGCGGGCCAACTACCGCGTGCGTTAGTTGTTTTCTCCCAAACCTACCCCATGAAACTAGCTAAGCGTATCCTCATCGGTGTACTCGTGTTCGTCGTTATCCTGGTCGGATTCCTCGCCGTTGCCCCCATTATCTTCAAGGACGAAATCGTAGCCAACGTCAAGAGCGCGGTGAACAATGCCGTAGAGGCGGAAGTCGATTTCGCCGACGCGAACGTAAGCTTTCTGCGGAGCTTTCCGGATATCGCGTTGACCGTCGAAGATTACAGCGTCATCGGCGTGGATACCTTTGCCGGACTGCCACTGGTGAGGGGTAGCCAGGCCCGGGTGGACCTGGGCTTCTGGTCGGTACTAGCCGGCAATGGCAACTATAACATTGACGCCGTGGTGCTCGATGATCCGGACCTTAACCTCTTGGTTCTGAACGAAGAACTGGCTAATTACCTGATCGTTGCGGAATCGGGCGACGCCGGCGCAGGCGTAACCGACACTACCAGCAGCAATGCGGTGATTACCCTCGACCATTTTGAGATCAACAACGCCAGCCTCATCTATGACGATCGGGTCACCGAAACTTACGTGCGGCTAGCCGGGCTCAATGCTACCGGCGAAGGAGATTTCACGGCCTCCGTCTTTGACGTGGTGACCCAGGCCCGGGCGGATGAATTCACGCTCCGTCAGGCCGGCATGACCTACCTGAACGGCGTGCGGATGACGGCCGACGGAACGGTCAACGTAGATGCTGACAACATGCGGTACACCTTCACCGAGGCCGACGTGACGCTAAACGAATTGGCACTAATCATGAACGGTAGCATCGACCTGGAAGACAATGACGATATCCTCTTCGACCTCACCTACGCAGCGCCCGCCAATGACTTCCGCCAGTTGTGGAGTCTGGTACCGGCCGCCTACACGGAAGGTTTCGAGCAGGTGCAGACCGCCGGTACCTTCACGCTGAACGGCACCGTAAAGGGCGCCTTCAACAGCGAAACGGAAACCTACCCGGCCTTTACGGTGAACAGCCAGATTGATAACGGGAGCGTCCAATATCCCGGCAAGCCGGTAGGGATCAATGGCATCGACGCGGAACTGGCCGTCAACAGCCCCAGTAGTGACCTCGATGAGCTGCAGGTCAATATTCCCCGCTTCAACTTTACGCTGGGCAACGATCCGTTTGCGGGAAGCTTTCGTTTGGAGACACCTATGTCAGACCCCGACGTGGACGCCCGGCTCAACGGCACCCTCGACCTGGCCAACTGGGCATCGGCCATTCCGCTGGAGGGAGTCAGTGAGTTGGCCGGCCGTATCGTAGCCGATATTACGATGAATAACGTGCGCCAGAGCGCGCTGGAAGCCGGCCGGTATGCCGACGTCAATCTCAGCGGTGATCTGCTGGTCAGCAATCTGGTTTACACCGCCGACGATACGCCTCCGGTACGTATTGCACAGGCGAGAGCCGACTTCAGTCCTCAGGCGATCGACCTCCAGCAGTTTACCGCAACCCTGGGACGTAGCGATATTTCCGCTTCCGGTCAGATTAACAACATCCTGGCTTACTTCAGCCCCGAGCAGACCATGCGCGGTAGCTTCACCATGGAGTCCAATTACTTCGATGCAGATGAATGGATGACGGAGGAAACGGCGGACCGTACCACTAGTCCCGCCGAAATGGAAGTGGCATCCGCCGAGCCGACCACCGAAGTCTTCGACCGGTTCGACTTCGACGTCGACGCCCGGATCCAGGAACTGGCCTACGGCACCTACCGGCCCACCGACCTGCGGGTAGCCGGTAACATCAAACCTAATCGTCTGGTAATCGATAACGCCAGCGCCACGCTTCAGGAAAGTACGTTCGATGCTTCCGGTACCATCAATAACCTGTTCGACTACACCTTCGGTGAGGGGGTACTGACCGGGAATATTGACGTACGGTCCGGCTTCTTTAATGTCGGTGATTTTATGAGCGAGGAAGCTACGGCTTCGGCTACATCCAACGAAGACAACGGTGCCGTCGCGGCAACGGAGACTGCTGCAATCCCCATCCCCCGCAACATCAACCTGCAGGTAGATATGACGGCCGACCGCGTCCAGTACACCGACATCACCATGGACAATATGCGTGGCCAGTTGGTGATCCGCGACGGGGCAGCCATGATCGAAAACGGCCGCGCTAACCTGCTGGGTGGTTCGATGGGTTTCCGGGGAGCCTACGATACCAGCGATGAGACGGTTGAACCCGTGTTCCGCTTCGCTTACGACATGCAGCAGCTGGACTTCAGCCAGGCCTTCACCGCGCTGAACTCCTTTGCGGCACTGGCTCCCATCGGCAAATTTATCACCGGCAACTTCAGCAGCGAGATGATGATGGAAGGGCGCTTGGGTAGCGATCTGATGCCGGTGCTAAACAGCATCGACGCTCAGGGCTTGCTGCGCACGGCCGAGGCACGTATCGCATCCTTTAAGCCGTTGCAGGTAATCGGCCGCGCGCTCAATGTGAAAGAGCTCCGTGAAAGTGCCACCCTGAAGAACATCATCGCGGCCTTTGAGATCCAGGATGGAATGGTCACCGTCGAGCCCTTTGACTTCACCCTGGCGGGTATCGGTATGACGGTAGCCGGCTCGCACGGCCTGAACACGGATATGGATTACCGCATTCGGGCGGCCGTTCCCCGGGAGTTGGTAGAAGGTAATATCGTGGGAGGAGCGGCGCTGTCGGCGCTGCAAAACCTTGCCGGGCAGGCGAGTAAACTAGGTCTGGATATCTCTCCGGGTGACACGCTGAATCTGGACATCGCGCTCACCGGCTCGATTGCGGATCCGAAGACCGGCATCAATCTACTGGGTACCGGTTCCGGGAGTTCGCAGAGCGCGGGCGGAGCCATAGCCGGTGCGCTGCAGGACCGGGCCGAAGAGGAAGTGCGTACCCGCGTGGATTCGGCTCGTCAGGTAGCCGAGAACACCGCGCAAGAATTCCGTGACACCCTGGAACGGGCCGCCGCCGATCAGGCGCGCCGACTGGAGGACGCGGCCGCCAACCGGGTGCGGGGAGCATTGGGGTTAGGCGATTCCACGACGACCATCGCGGATAGTCTGGATGTACCTAATCTCGGTAAGGAAGCGGTGGAGGACGTGAAGGCGAAGCTCGACAAATTCAACCCCTTCAAACGAAAGAGCGGCGGCCAATAGGCGCCAAATAGAAAAGCCGCCACCGACTTTCGTCAGTGGCGGCTTTCTCCTTGTAGCGGGGGCAAGACTCGAACTTGCGACCTTCGGGTTATGAGCCCGACGAGCTACCAACTGCTCCACCCCGCGAGGTTATTTTTTACCACGTTACCATCGTAACGGGGTGCAAATATACATACAATCTTCAAACCGCAAAAGTTTGGGAAAGAAATCTCTTTTATTCTTCCGCCTCCGGAGCTAGCTGAATGCGCAATCCGTCCAGATCATCGGTGATGCGAAGCTGACAGCCCAGGCGGGAATTATCCTCCACGAAAAAAGCCTGATCGAGCATGTCCTCTTCATCATCCTTCATATCCGGTAGGTCGGTGTCCGATAAGATATAACAATGGCAGGTACTGCAAAGCGCCATCCCGCCGCAAGTCCCCTTGACCGGTAGCTCGTAGGCTTTGCAAACTTCCATCACGTTCATATTCATGTCCGTGGGGGCTTCCAGTTCGTGAAGCTCTCCGTGGCGGTCTATCACATTTATGAGGATGTTTCCGGGCTCTGGCATCGGCTGTACTGATTTTTTGGGACGGCAAAGATAAGCAGGGCCACCAGGATACCGTTCTATTAATGACCGCGATGAAGTTTTAAGGGTCAACCAATTATCGTACCTTTGCGGCTTCAATTTAGGGGGAAAGTCGATCGATAGTATACATACCCACCGTAGCCGCTAACTCTTAGTGGCCCATACTACTGTTATACAGATGGAAAGATATATTAATT
>JBASAV010000163.1:0-1834 GCA_049650785.1 Lewinella sp.
TGTCATTCCTTCCACCCACCGGAACCGCCAACTTTAGGGTAGTAAATACGAACCCTGACGCATGAAGCACATAAAATCCATCCTCGTACCCACCGATTTTTCGTCCACCGCCCTCAATGCCTACGGCTACGCGCTGCAGTTGGCCGATGCCTTCGGCGCGAGTATCGACCTGCTCCATGCCGTACCGCTCCTGCCGAACAGTCCGGAGTATGCCTACCTGGTGAGTGACCTGCCGCACCCGGAGCGTGGGAGCCTGGAGGCCTTTCTGGGTCGCGGCATTGCCCGCTTCGGGCAACACCTCGGCCGTACTCCCCTGGTTCGGACCTTCGTCAAATCGGGGGGGCTGCGGGCCACCCTGCGCGCTCACGTCGCCGAGCACGGCAATCAGCTTATCATTATCGGCACGGCGGCCCGTTACCCCGGCTGGGACGAAATACTGGGCAGCAATGCCTCTTCGCTCGTGAGCCGGGCGCCCTGTCCGGTACTGGTCGTACCGCAGAACGCCCTGTTTAAGCCGATTGAATCAATGTGTTTCGCGACGGATCTCCACGATACGGGAACCTTCCTGGCCGGGAGGGTGCAACGGGCACTGCGCCCCTTCAGGCCCAAGCTCTGTTTCCTCCATATCCGTACCGCCGACCACGAAAGTACCGACTATGATATGGGCCTGCTTTGCGAAATGTTTCACCGCCCGGAACTGGGGATGCACGCCAGCTTCGCTAGCCGCAAGGCGGAGGATATGGTGGGAGCCATCTTCGATTACTCGGTGGAGAATTCCTGCGACCTGGTCGTCATGCAACGACCCGACCGGCCGTGGTTCCGGCGCCTGCTCGTCAAGAGCAACACGGGGGCGGCCGTAATAAACGCCCGACTGCCGCTCCTGATCATCCCCGTTATCGATCTGATAGCCACCGACGCGGTAGCTGCCGACGAGTTGGAACGCGAGGCCAACGCCAAACACTTTTAACCCGTGCAGGATCCAACTCTCCTTACGGTGCACACCATCTCCTGGGTTTCCTGGCTTCTGATCTCCGTAGCCACCGTAGTGTCTTTCCTGGTCTGGTACGATTCCTTCCATTCCGCAGGCTGCCGGCCCGACGGCGATATTCGTCCGGGCCGGCCGGTACCGCCCTAAAGTTCCTCGAGATGAAAAGGAATGATTAGCAGCGGTACCCCGCAGCGGTTGATCAGGGGACGGAGGTGGCCGGTCTCGAAGAGCCGCTCGAAGAAGGTACGCCGCTGTCCGCCCAGGACCAGCAGGTCGATGCGGTGCTGCTTGGTGTAGTGGATCAGCGTTTCGGTGACCTTGCCCGCGGGAAGGGCATCAAAGCAGTAACTGCTCTCCGGTACTCCCGGAACGCGGGACAGCTGACGGAACGCTTCCTCCCGCCGCACTGCCGCCTCCGCTCCCTTGCCCTCCGCGTCTTCCCTGCGCACGTGTACGAAGTGCACCTGCGGCCGCAGGGCGGTGATGATCCGCCGGGTGATGGCGCTCATCCGGCTGATGTCGTCAATCGCAGCGAAGGCCAGGGCGAGTCGCTCTACGCGGGTGAATCCGTAGTCCCGGGGTATGAGGATGACCGGACAGGCGCCCTGCAGCGCCAGGGTACGGGCCACTCCTCCGAAGAGGCCGGGGGCCTGCTTGCCCGCTCCCGCTCCGACTCCTCCCAGAACGACCAGCGCGATATCGTCCAGCGCACTCTGCCAGAGGATGGTTTGCGCCGCCCTTCCCTCGCGCACGGTGGTACGCACGACGGGCACCTCCTCTGTCCGCCCGGGGAAGGTGGCCAGCACGGGGGAAACGTGGAGCTGGGAAAAGACTTGCAGCCTTTCC
>JBASAV010000164.1:0-15533 GCA_049650785.1 Lewinella sp.
GGTATGTCCATCACCAAGCAGATCGTGGAAATGATGGGCGGTACGGTCAGCGTCCACAGCATGAAGGGGCGGGGTACCACCTTCTACATCGAACTGCGGCTGACGAAGGGGAACATCGAGAAACTCACCGGCCCCACCGAAGAAAATGAGCACCTGCTGCGGGGCGTTCACGTGCTCCTGGTAGAGGATAATATGATGAACCGCTTCATCGCCACCAAGAGTCTGACGCACTTCGGTTGTACCGTAGACGAGGCGGAGAACGGCGCCATTGCGCTCGAACGCCTGCGAACCAACCAGTACGACGTGATCCTGATGGATATTCAGATGCCGGAACTGGATGGCGTGGAGACGACGAAGATCATCCGCGAACGCCACCAACTGGATGTCCCCATCATAGCGGTCACTGCCAATGCCTTCAAGAAGGATATCGATCTCTACCTGAGCATCGGTATGAATGACTACGTCACTAAGCCCTTCGAGGAAAAGGCACTATTCGATACGCTGGTCCGTTACGTTTGTCCGTCGTCTGCCGGAGCTTTGCCCGAGCCGGATGTGACGCCCGGTTACGATCTCACCAAGTTGCGGGAGCTGAGCCGCGGCGATGAGGACTTCGTCATGAGCATGGTTGGCATATTCGTCGACCAGACACCGCCGGCGCTGGAGGAGATCCGGGAGGCGATGGCCGTCCGCGACTACGAATGCGTAGGAAAAACGGCTCACCGCATCAAACCCAGCATCGAAAGCATGGGAATTGAAGAGCTGCAAGGCGTGGCCAAGGAAATCGAATTGTACGCCAGATCGGAGGCACCCGACTACGAGGTGCTGACCGAAAAGGTGGACCATCTGTCCCGCACGCTGGTGCGGGTCATCGAGGGTATCCGGGTCGATTTCCAGGATGCGCTGGCCAAGGTCTGACCATGCTTTTTCCAAATTTTGGACAGCTTCCAGTTTTGGAAGTGAATATTAGAAAAAATCAACACTAAGTTTCTGATAACCAGCGACTTAATAAACTGGCACCGATTTCGCTTATGTGAACGGCAAAACACCCGCCATGGATAGCTTACTTAACTCCACTGTTTTCATCGTCGACGACGATCCCTTTACCTGCTCCCTGTACCAGAAGCACCTGCATAACCTGGGCTTCACCGATACCCACCTCTTTCACAGCGGCGTGGAATGCCTGAATAACCTGCACCTCAACCCGACTATCGTCCTGCTGGACCACGATATGTCCCAGCTGACCGGATTCGAGGTGCTGAAAAAGATCAAGCGCCACGATCCCGATGCGTCCGTGATTATGGTCTCCGGACAGGAGGACATGGCTACGGCCCTCGACGCCCTCAAGTACGGTGCCTTCGACTATATCATCAAGGGCGACACAGAGGTGCAACGCATCGAACACACGCTGTACCGCCTGGCGCGGCTGCGGAAAATGATGTCTCGCCGCTCCAAATCATTGCTGAGTAAACTCATGCCTAACGGATAAACTCCCCGCCTGCTACCGTGAAACACCTTTCTCTACCCATAATTTTATTGTCGTTTATTCTGCTGGCTGGGTGCAAGACCCAGAATCTCTTCGTGCACGATGCCGCGAAGGACCAGTATCCCGTAGCCGCTACCGATAGCTTGCTGCTGTATAACCCTGACTACCAGTACACCATAAGGAAAGACGATAAGATCAGTATCAGTGTCTGGGGGCACGATGACCTGAGTGTCGGCTCCACCTACGGTATCTACAACTCCAACGAGGTGTACGGTAAGTGGCTGATGGTAGACCCCGAGGGGGCCATCGAGGTGCCCCGCTTCGGTAATCTGGAGGTGGAGAACATGACCATCCTGCAGTTGAAGCGCCGCATCAAGGATTCCGTGAGCACCCTGCTGGTCAACCCGATCGTGGACGTCAAGGTGCTGAACCGGGAGATCTCTGTAATGGGCGAGTTCAAAAGCCCGGCGGTGATCAAGGTGGATAAGGAAAAGAATTACCTCCTGGACTTGATCGCCCGGGCCGGAGGTTTCGATGCCTACGCCAATAAATCGTGCATCAAGGTCTTCCGGCAACGGGGGGAGGATACCCACATCATCACGGTCGATCTGACCGCCAGGGGGGACTATCGCTTTAAGAACCTGCCCGTCTATCCGGGCGACATCGTGATCGCACCGTCACGCGGGTATAAAGAATTCGATCGCCGGGTGTCGGTCATCATTCCCTTCACTTCCGCCATGACGGCCTCGGCCATCTTCCTGGGCGCATTCGGTGGCTAATCGATGCAAGAGCAACTAAGCATACTCCGCCCCTACATCCGGGGACTTCCCATCATCGTCGTGGCGATGGTGGCGGGGCTGTTGGTTGCCAAGAAGTATCTGTCGTACACCACGCCGATGTACGAGAGCACGACGAAAATTAAACTGGCCGATCTCGGGCAGGGCGTCACCGGAAACAACCTCTTCAAGGACTTTGACGTATTCGCCAGCACGGGCAAGATCGCCATGGAGATCGAGGTGCTGAAATCACAGATCCTGGTCCGGCAAACGCTGGAGAAGCTCGACTTTGACGAAGAACTTAGCCGGGTAGGCAAGGTGAAAAGCGTAGAGCTGTACACCGACAAGCCCTTTCTGCACCGGCTCACCATCCACGATCCGGATTATTACGACCACGACTGGAATATTCAGGTCACGGATACCCTGCATTACACCGTGCAATTGCCCGAATCCACGGAAGTATTCCACGGGGTTTTCGGGGATACCTTACACCTGCGCTCCGCCGCCAGCCTGTACCTCGTCCACAACGTGGACCTGCTCGAGAAACGGCCCGACCTGGCACTGTGCGGCACCTACCAGCTGCATAAGTACTCCCTGGACCGCCTGGCCGGGAAACTGGCCGGTGGCCTGGATATCGTGGCCGTGGATAAGGACGTTGCGATCATCCGTATTATTTATAAGGATAACGTACCGGAGAAGGCGGCCATGCTGACCAACGCACTGGCCGAAACGTACATCGAAGATTATATCGAGGACAAGTTCCGGGTAGCCGACATTACCGCCGAGTTCCTGGATCAGCAGATCGAGAAGGTCTACGCAGAATTGGAGCAAACGGAGCAGGAAATCCAGGGCTACCGTGACCGGAACGAGATCATCAATATCCGCATGCAGACGGAAACCGACCTGCGGAAGATCTCCCAGATGAAGATCCAGCAGACCAACGCCCGCATGTCGCTGGAGGCCATCAACGAACTGTACGATTACATCCAGACGGGAAAGGACAACTTCCTGGAGCTGGCCCCCAACTTCGAGGCCTTCACCGACCTGCTGTCGACCGAGATGGTCAAGAATATCAAGCAATTGCAGGCCGAACGCCAGGATCTGCTGCTGGTGTACCGCGAGGACCACGAACTGGTGCGGACGATCGATGAGAAGATCAGTTTCTTCGTTGACTACTTCGTAGAGAGCATCGGGAATACCCGTCGTAATCTGAATACAAAGTACGAGAAGCTCACCCGGGATATTGAAGAAGCGGAACGCGCCTTTGAGGGACTACCCGAACGCGAGCGCATGCTGACGACGTTGAATCGTGAATTTGGCCTGCAGCAGAAGTCTTATGTCTTCCTGAACGAAAAGCGTATCGAAGCCGAGATCGCCAAGGCGGCCAAACACTCTTTCCACCGCATTATCCAGGCGGCGGACACGCCGGAGAAGCCCGTATCGCCCAACCGGCCCATCATCATCATCGTCTCCTCCCTGTTGGGCATGTTCGGAGCCGTGATCTTCATCTTCCTGGTCAATGCCAGTAAGGCCCGGGTCAACGATACCACCTCGCTGGAAAAGAATACGGATATCCCGATCCTGTATACCACGCCTCACTTCAAGAATGAGGACGCCGCGGCCGCCTACTTCAAGAACGAGGTATTCAAACTGGATATGAAAGGATTACTGGCGCCGCACAGCTCGCTGGTGTACTCCGCCTTCCACCACAACCACGGGGTGCGGTACCAGCTGCAGCAACTGGGGGAGATCTTCCTGCGGGAGGGCCGCAATTTCTGCGTCCTGACGTTCGATACCGAACACAATTATGCGCTACCGGCGGAGAAACTGATGGTCATGCCGGAAGACGAGATCTCCCGGTTCACCTTCGCCGAGCTGCTGGCCTGGTACCAACAATTGTGCACGGATTACGACCTCGTCCTGGTTGACAACTTCAATCTGCGGGACAATGCCAAGTCGCTACTGTTCATGGGACTGGCCGACCAGAACCTCTGCGTGGTCGATACCCGCAAGACCCGCCTCAGCAGCATCAGCGAGCTCAACCTGCTGCGGGCCAAGCACGAGATCGAGCACCTGCGCTTAGTGGTCAACAACGACAAGTACAGTCCGTCCCTGCTACACGAAGGGATCTGGATGGTCCGTAAGGCCTTTGCTTACCTGCGAAAATGGCGTTCGTAATGGGCCGGATACCGAAACAACTCCAACTGATCGTGGAGCAAGGCATGTTCAGCGGCACCGGTTTCCTGGTGAATATCGCGCTGGTCAAACTGCTGAGTCTGGAGCAGTACGGCTTGTTTGCCTCCCTGGTCATCGTGGTGTACCTACTGCTGGCGGTAGTCCAATCGCTGGTGGTGCAGCCGCTACAGGTACACGTCGGCACGGAAAGCCGCGATGCCGACTACCGCTCGGTGCTGCTCGTGGTGCTGTTGCCGCTGGTTGTACTCTTCGCGGCGGCGCCCCTGGTGCTGTACGCGATCGGCCCGGAATGGATCGATGAATACCGGTCACTACTGCCGGTCTTTGCCGCCTACGCCGCGACCTTTCTGTTGAGTGATTTTCTGCGGAAATACTTCCTGGCGCGGGGGCAGACGGAGATCGTGGTCGGCATGACCGGTACCTACCTCCTCGGGGTCGCCGCCGGGCTGGCGTACGGAGCTTACACCGGACTGACGGACCTCATCAGCTATCTCCTCCTGCTCGCCGCCGCCTTTTTACCGGGTTTGCTACTCGGCGGGCTGCTGTATCTGCGGCGGTGTCGGCTTCCACCATTGGATTTTTTACGGCGGTACCTGCGCATTCACCTGGTCGAAGGGCAGTGGCTGCTGTACGCGGCGGTGGTGCAGTGGCTATCGAGCAACCTGTACGTGATGACCTCCGGTCTGTTGATTGGCGTCGAAGCGCTGGGGGTATTGCGTTTCGTGCAAACCTTATTGGGTGTAATCAACATCGTTCTGCAAACCCTGGAGAACTACGTACTGCCCCGACTGAGTGAAGCCTACCGCGCCTCGGTGGAGCAGTATTACCGCTCCGCGCAGCGGCAACTGGGGCTTTACCAGGTGGCTATGCTGGCGGGGCTGGGCGTACTGTTCGTCTTCGCCCGGGAAGTCATCGTACTGGTGGGGGATGCGGCTTTCGCTCCCTATGCCTACGTACTCCGGGGGATGGTGCTGCTTTACGTGGTCATCATCGCCGCCTATCCGATCCGGCTTCTGATTCGGGTCACGGAGCTGAACCGGTCCTACTTCACCGCCTATCTGGCCAGCTTCCTTTTCAGTCTGGTCAGCTATCGCTACCTCTTGGGCACCTTCGGCGTGTCGGGGGCGGTGGCCGGACTCATCATCAATCAACTCATCCTGCAGGCTACCTGGCTGGTCGTCCTGCAAAAAAAGCAGTTCAAGCTATGGAAATTATACACCTGGTAATGGGTAAGGCCAATCCGGCCCGCATGAACGGCGTCAATAAGGTGGTCTACCAACTGGCCACCCGGCAGACCGCGGCGGGGCTCAACGTCAGCGTCTGGGGATTTACCAAGACGCCGGATGCCGACTACGGCGAACGTAATTTCCGAACGGTCCTCTTTCGGGAAGAACGTAACCCCTTCGCGCTGGACCCGGAGTTCGTACAGGCGCTGGACGACGTCGACCGGACGGGAACGGTGTTCCACCTTCACGGCGGCTGGGTACCCCTTTTCTCCCGCGCCGCCGCGGCCCTGCACCGGGCGGGACTGCGCTACGTGATCACCCCCCACGGGGCCTACAACACGCGGGCGATGGAGAAGGGAAAGTGGAGAAAGAAGGCGTACTTCCAAGTGTTTGAACGGTCTCTGCTGCAAAACGCCGCCGCGATCCACTGCATCGGTGCCAGCGAGGTGGCCGGTCTGCAGACCATCTACCAGACTGACAAGACGGTGCTATTGCCCTACGGCATGGACATCGCCGGAACGGAGCGCGCGGAGGCCCGGGCGGAGGACGGCTTCGTCTTCGGCTTCGTCGGCCGGCTGGACTACTACACCAAGGGACTGGACCTGATGCTCGACGCCTTCGCCGTTCACATCCGGTCGGACGAGGATGCCGTACTCTGGATCGTCGGTGACGGTGACGGACGCGCGGCGGTAGAAGAAAAGGTATCGGCTCTGGGTATCGGAGACCGCGTCGTGCTGCACGGCTCCCGCTACGGGGAGGAGAAAGACGCCCTGCTGCGGCGGATGCGGGTGTTCCTCCACCCCAGCCGCAACGAAGGTATGCCGAGTGCGGTCCTGGAGGCGGCGGCCTTTGGCGTGCCCTGCATTGTCACCGAGGCTACCAACATCGGTGACTACGTACGGGAGTACGGGGCGGGCCGGGTAGTGCCCAATGAAGACGACCGCGCCCTGGCTACGGCCATGAGCGAGTGTCGGGCACTCGGTGGCGGCACGCTCCGGGAACTGGGCGGCAACGCTTCCCGCATGGTCGCAACGGCCTTCAGCTGGCCGGAGGTGGTCGTCCGCTTCAATCAATTGTACGCGTGACCCTAGACCCGGCCAAGCACCAGGAATTTCTCAAGAGCACCGAGCGGTGGCTCTTCGTACTGCTGTTTATGATGGTGGCCTGTTTCTTCACGTGGAGTGAGAATGTCATCATCACCCGAGGAATAAAACTGGTCGGCCGGAACGGCGTCCTGTTCGGCGCCATCTACCTCTACCGCCGGGTGAGGGAATACGGGGTGCCCGGGTCTATGACGTGGGATAATATTTTTGTCGCGGGTTTTTACGCGGTGTATCTGTTCCTGGGATTTGCTTCCTTTCTGTGGAGTACGAATGTGGGGGTGAGTGCCCTCCAGTGGTTCATGACCACGCAGAGTTTCATATTCTGCCTGTACTTCATCAAGACGATAAGTATGCTCGACCGGTACTTTCCGGGGCATCGAATTCGCTTATTTCAGCTGCTCGGGAATACGGTGTACTACCTGGTCCTCATTTTCGTCATTGGAATGTGGGTGGACCCGGACACCTTCATCCGCCTGACTCACGGTGGGGAGGAAGCCCGACTGGGGGGGTACATCATGAATCCCAACGAGCTGGGGATGCTGGCCGGGGTAGGGGTGGCCTGCCTGATCTTCAATTATTACGATGCCCACCGGCCGAAGTGGACGACCTTCCAGCTCCTCATCATCTTCTACTGCCTCTACGCTACCGGCTCCCGCTCTTCCCTGATCGGTGCCCTGTTGATCATCTTCTTCCACGTGATGCAGTCGGAGCGGCAGCAGATCAAAGCCGTCATTATCGCCGGTATGCTCGTCGTCTCTCCGGTCGCCATCTGGAAGGTGGTACTCAAGGATGGCGACACCGAACGCCTGGAGGAAATAATGAGCATGACCGGCCGCCTGCCCTTCTGGACCGCCCTGATCGCGGAAGGCTTACCCCGCGAGCCGCTGCTCGGTTTTGGTTTCATGCGCATCGACTATAAAGAGTATTTCCAGTCGACCCACACCTACCCGGGCAAGATGACGCACAACACCTTTATGCAGGTGCTAATGAATTTGGGCTTCGTGGGCATGACGGTGGTGATCTACCAGATGGTCTTCACCGTACGGGCGATCATGAGTGCGACGAAGGAGAAGAAGCTGATGATGATTGGTATCATGATTCCGATTATTATCAATAGCCTGACGGAGTTTGGCATCTTCGGGGAGTCGAATTACGGTATTCTGTTTTACCAGTTGATCATCTTCTCGGTGAGCTTCGGCCTGCGGGAGTACCTGACCACGGAGGAAAAGATGAACCTGGAGCGGCGGAAACGGACGGAGGGGGTAGCGGGTGCTCTGGTTGCAGGGTAACGAGAGTTGCCTGATTGGCTACCGCAATTGCTCTGGCGTTGCTGCGCCATTGTTGTTTCACCGTGGAGACGCAGCCAGCGCGGGGGCATGGCTAGTCGGACGGGACGTCCTCCACCCGTGCTTACCGTGTAGTCGTGGATTATCCCAAGTGATCGTAATCCTTCCGGTCCGGGAGAGGTCCGGGTCGAACACCTCCGGTGTGAGGTAAATAAAGGAAAGCGAATGGGAAGCTGGGTCGGACGGGACGTCCTCCACCCATGCTTTCGGTATAGTCGTGGATTATCATAGGTGCTCGCTATCCCTACGCCATTCCCCGTCCCAAGGCTTTACTCACCTCCCTCGCAGCCGTGGCGTTACCGACACAACGGCGGACTCCCTAAACGGTACACAGAGACCGCCCAAATGTGAAAACCAGCATACACCCCGGTGAATGCGGCAAGACTCAGCCCACCAATATTCCCGATCTTCACCGGTCAAGTCAATCATGCAAAATCCTATGAAAGCACAACTCCGCCACACCCTTCCGACCCTGCTGCTCCTGATACTTGGATGGTTACCAACTGTTTCCGCCCAGGACATTACCGTAAATGAGTTATACGCCGACTTACCATTCGATATGCCGCGGGTAATGGAGCCCACCTTTCCCGACCGGGAGGTATCCATTGCCGACTTTGGGGCGATAGGCGACGGCACCACCCTGAACACCCAGGCCATCGAAGATGCCATTGCTACCGTAGCGGAAGAGGGTGGCGGCACCGTGCGCATTCCCCGGGGCATGTGGCTCACCGGTCCGATCACCCTGCGCAGCAATATTCGTCTCCACACCGATGAGGGCGCGCTGGTCGTTTTTAGCGAAGACAAGGACCTTTACCCGCTGGTAGCCCCCAGCTTCGAAGGGCTGGAAACCTTCCGTAATACCTCCCCCCTGAACGGGCGCGACCTGGAAAACATCGCCCTCACCGGCCGCGGCGTTTTCGACGGTTCCGGCGATGCCTGGCGGCCCGTCAAGAAAGACAAAATGGCGCCACCCCAGTGGGAAAAACTGGTCAAGTCCGGTGGCGCACTCCGCGACGACGGCAAGATCTGGTACCCCTCCGAGGAGTATAAGCAAGCCGATAGCGACGTGAACTTCAACGTCCCTAACCTGACCACCAGGGAAGAATTCGAGCAGGTGAAGGACTACCTCCGCCCCGTGATGGTCAGTTTCATCAACTGTAAGAACGTGCTCTTCGACGGGCCCACCTTCCAGAATTCCCCCGCCTGGAACATCCACCCCCTGATGTGCGAGAACGTCATCATCCGGAACCTTCAAGTCCGTAACCCCTGGTACTCCCAGAACGGGGACGGACTGGACCTGGAATCCTGTAAGAACGTTCTGATCTACCAGAATACCTTCGATGTGGGGGACGACGCTATCTGCTTTAAGTCCGGTAAGGACGAGGACGGTCGCGAGCGCGGTATCGCCACCGAGAACGTGATCGTATCGCACAACACCGTCTACCACGGTCACGGCGGATTTGTCGTGGGTAGTGAGATGTCGGGTGGCGTGAAGAACGTCAAAGTGGCCCACTGCACCTTCATCGGTACCGATGTAGGCCTGCGCTTCAAAAGTACTCGCGGACGGGGTGGGGTAGTGGAGAACATCTGGATCAACGACATCGACATGATCCGCATTCCAACGGAGGCGATCCGCTTCAACCTCTTCTACGGGGGTAACTCGCCGATATTGGAGGAAACCCAGTCGGCGGAGACCGAGGCTCGCGACGAAACCCTGATGCCGGTAAACGAGGAAACGCCCTCCTTTCGCAATATCCATATGAAGGACATCCGCGTTACCCAGTCGGAAACCGCCGCCCAGTTCCAGGGGCTGCCCGAAATGAACCTGCAGAACGTCACCCTCGAAGACGCTACCTTCGAAACCCGCAAGGGAATTACGGTCATCGACGGCGATGGCATGACCTTTAAGAACATCCGCCTCCACCAGGCCGAAGGCCCCGCTTTCACCTTCTACAACTCCAAGGATGCGGACGTGGAGGAAGTAGAGTTCGCCCAGAAAGACGAGCAATGGGTACGGGTACTGGGCACCTTGTCGGAGAACATTCGTCTGCGGGCCAGGGACGGCAAGTCGGTGGCGGACAAGGTGGACTTCGGACAGGGTGCTAAGAAATCCGCGCTCAGTTGGGAGACTAAGTAGGGACAGAATAGTTCGGGTCTAACACCTCCGTTGTGCGCCTGTAAATAGAAAACCAGCCGGATCGTTGGACGGGACGCGCTTCCACCCATCGGGATCGGTTTCCCGGCTCGCTTCGGTCAAATTTTGGTATGTTCGGCATCGATGACCGATAAACACCTCCATGTCGTCAGCCTGGACGTTCCCTACCCACCCGACTACGGTGGGGCCATGGATATTTTCTATAAGATCAGGGCCCTGCATGCGCTGGGTGTAAAGATTCATCTCCACTGCTACGAATACGGCCGGGGAGAAGCCCCGGCCCTGCATACATACTGCAAACAAGTAAATTACTACCCCCGTAGAACGGGCTGGCGCAGCAACGTTTCCCGGCTGCCCTACATCATCTACTCCCGAAAGAGCCGGCAGTTGTTGGCTAACCTGACCGCTGACGATCATCCGATCCTGTTCGAGGGCTTGCACACGGTGTATCCCCTGCTCGCGGGCAAGATAGCGGACCGGATTTGTGTAGTCCGGATGCACAACATCGAGCACGATTACTACCAGGCACTCGCAAAGCGGGAACGCAATCCCGTAAAGAAGGCCTACTTCACCAAAGAAGCTTACCTCTTGAAGCGGGTGCTGGCTCGCCTTCCAAAAACCACTTCCATCGGCGCGATCTCTCCCCCGGATACGGAATATTTGCAGCGGGAGTTTTCGAATACCTTCTGGTTGCCCCCCTTCCATGCCAACGAGCGGCTAAATATTCAGGAGGGTAGCGGCACCTACGCGCTCTACCACGGCAACCTGTCCGTCTCCGAAAACGTCGAGGCGGCGGAATACCTGGTTCGCGCTTTTGCGGGCCGGGACATCAAACTCGTACTGGCAGGAAAGGAGCCTTCTTCGGAGCTACGGGCACTGGCAAAAACATCGCCGAATATTAAGGTCGTGGCCAACCCCTCCCCCTTTAGCATGCAGGAGTGGATCCAGAATGCCCACGTCATCTTGCTGCCAACCTTTCAACGGACCGGCATTAAACTGAAACTACTGGAGTCGCTCTGCAACGGCCGTTTTTGCCTCGCCAATCACGCTATGGTAGCGGGTACGCACCTGGAAGATTACGTCACCCTGGCCGACGATGATTTCTACGCCGCTACCGAAGCACTGATGGCCCGCCCTTTCACGGCGGCGGACGTCGAGCGGCGGCAGGCCATCCTGACCGGGGAATACAGCAACAGCCGGAACGCGGCACGGCTGTTGGTGGCGCTGGAGCTGGTGGAACGGTAGCCTTTCTGCTTGTGGCGCCGGCGCGCTGGTATAATGACCTTAATGGATAGCAGCCAATAATTACCATCAGCCAAATCCTGGCTATGTGCGGAATCTCTTTAAGGTCTCCATTCAACTGAATTCCCTCAGATTAGCGGGTAATGCAATGGTCCGGCAGAAAATTCTCGGCTGGTTTGTCACCGAAAACATCTATATTATATTTTTATGCATAGGTAGAACGTCTACTTACCCCGATGCACTAATTGGGGTATCGGTTGGCTGGCCGCCATATCTCAACAATGAATCTATCTGCGCTCCCTGGTGACCATACCTCATTTAAGCTATCCAATGGATCAAGTGAAATAGCAGACTATACCCTTCATTATTCTACGTTAGACATCAGCGTAGTGGGGGCCTGCACCACGGTATTCCCGAGAACAGGATACCTCATCTTAAGCCTCATAACCGGCAGGGACTTCCAGAGTCGTTTCGTGAATTACGACGAGTCCGTAGCCACGCCAAATAACTTGTACATATCCGGACTGCTGTCGGATAGCTCGCTATTGGTGGAACAAACGGGAAGGGGAGGAGGCTATGCCATGAAGGTCCACCCGGTAATCGGATACTATTGGCTGCGAATGCCGTTGTGTGCAATCACCGATAGGCAAGTAAAGGTTGCCGACGTGATTCGAGATGAAGGCAAAATGTTAACTCATATCGACCGCATCGACTCATTCGACCATCCGCAGGTACGACAGTTCTTTCGTAATACTTTACCGCCGAAATCCGTCTATAGAAATGATCCCATATTCCATGCCGTGAACGAAATAGCTACCCGCAATGGCATAATATGCGTGGAAAGACTGGCGAAGCGACACTTTATGAGCGTGCGCACTTTTCACCGGCACTTTATAGAAAAGGTTGGTCTCTCCCCGAAGGCATACGCTAAAATATGGCAGCTTCAGTATGCTATGAAGCTTATCCAGCAGCGACCTGAACTCTCCCTTGAAAGGCTCAGTTACGCGGCGGGCTATTACGATGCGGCTCACTTGGCAGGAGATTTCAAAACAAGGGTCTCCTTGCCACCGACCACCTACCGGCAATACATCAATCCGCTTTCGCAACAGTATTTAGGGGCAGCCCAATCGCTGCTATAATGTCCGATTTTTCCAATAGGGACGGCAGAGGGGTCAACTACCTTGTTCACTCATTCGATCTGCTATGATAAATGCGAAGTACATCACCTGCATGGCCTTGGGAGTTCTCCTTTGTCTCCTTGTAAATTGTGAAGAAACGGCGAGCCAACCCGAGGAAGAAGCTCCGGCACTGTCGGTGCCCCCCGCTACGGACCGAGTAACGTACGATCCGGCAAAGGGGGCGCATATAGTGCAGCCGGAAATGATTAAAATGCTGGGAGATACCCTGGGCATCGTGATGTATGAATCGGTTCTGGAACCCGGCGACACGGCCGCCTGGCACGAGCACCCTTACCATACCGTTTACGTCCTGGAGGGGGGTGCCCTGACCGTGTACTTTGGGAATATGGAGCCGCAACTATTCGAATTGCCTCAGGGAGTGGCGCTTATCCAGCCGCCGCTGGGGGATATGGCGATAAATACCGGTGAGACTCCCGTGCGGCTACTGACCCACGATATCTATTCGCTGGATCCGTGATGATTGTACGTCAGTTTTGCCAGGGTATATCATTACATCCCTAGTCTATGGTTTGTAATGTCAATAAATCAGTAAAGTCCACTGACGTGAGGATTGTTATAATGGTACTAATTGCCCTTCTTGCCACAGGTGGTAGTGTAGTGGCTCAGGTGGCGAAAGGCACCGTGGTGGTGGATCAGTTGTATTCCGAACTCCTCGAGAACCCCGGCGGGGAAGATCCTACCCGGCGGGTGACCGTTTACTTGCCCCCCGGCTACGAAAACAGCCAGGAGCGCTACCCGGTGATCTATTATTTACACGGTTTTACCTGGAGTGATAGCCTGATGATTTCGAACGACAAGTTTGACAAGTTGCTCGACAAGGCTATCGCATCGGGTAAAATCAGACCGGTGATCGTCGTACTGCCGGACCAGCATACACTGTACCGGGGTAGCTTTTACACCAATTCCACGCTTACCGGGAACTGGGCGGACTATACCGGTCAGGCGCTGGTCGAATACGTAGACGAGAAGTATCGTACCATTCCCGACCGCCGCAGTCGGGCCGTTGCCGGACATTCCATGGGGGGGCAGGGAGCCATTAAGATGGGTATGTTATTTCCGGATGTGTTTTCTTCGGTTTATGCCCTATCGCCTGCCGTGCTGGATGTGATTACCGAAGAGTACGGTATTCGGGGACCTGCATATCGTCGGATAAATGAGCTATCGACCCGCGAGCAACTCACAACCGGCTGGAATGAATTTGACGCCAACGCACTCGTGGCAATTGGTCAAGCCTACTCACCAAATCCTGATAAGCCGCCTTTCTACGCTGATTTTCCTCACAGCTACGTCAATGATAGCTTGGTTATTGACTATGCGGTGTTAAGGATCTGGCAGGAGAAATCGGTCATGGGCATGGTCGATAACCATGTCGACGATCTCAAGCGTTTAACGGCTTTAAAACTGGATTGGGGCAGGAACGAGGGGAACATGCTTATTCCTGAAACTTGCCTGCGCTTTAGCAAGAAACTCGAAAACCTGGGCATCGATCACTACGCGGAATCGTATATCGGTGACCACGGTAACAAACTGTGGACCGACGACGGGCGGGCCCTGAATGATATGCTGCCGTTCTTCAATAGATATTTGGCGTTCGAGGAATGAGAAACGGAACCGCTATCGGATACCATGAAAAGGCGTTTGCCGAGCCACTCGTCCTTGTCCGCGGCCACTTCATTGGACAGACCTCACCGGCTGTTGTATGCGTTGCCGTCGTACTTCCTTAACTAGCCAACCCATTCACCGGAGGCGGGATATATAGTCGATGGTGACCTCCCGGTCGCGAAGTTACACGCCGACTTCCCCGGCCCAGTCAGCGTATAGGTCACTTAATGCCCGTACCGTATCCGGCCGTTCGGTGGCGATGTCGCGCATTTCGGTGGGGTCGTCGGCCAGGTCGAATAACATCCACGCCTCCTCCGGGCCGTGGCGGACCAGCTTATAACGCCCGCGACGCACGGCGGACCGGCCGTAGTGCTCCCAGAAGAGCGGCCGACTTTGTTGCGCGCTATCTTCCGATAGGGTAGTGAATAAGTCGCTACCCGACAGTTCGTCCCGGCCAATCGCGATGCCGGCAGCCGTTAGGGCGGTGGGGTAAAGGTCGATAACGTGCCCGTAAGCATCTATCCAGTTCTCGTTTGCTTGCGGACCTTCCGGCCAGTGTACGATCAGGGGGGTAGCGATACCGCCTTCGTCCGTCCACTGCTTGTACTTACGGAAGGGAACATTAGAAAGCTGGCTCCAGGGTTTTTGGTAGGCAACGTAGCTGCCGGGAAGCCCGATGGTGGAAGTGTCCCGGTGCAGGTTCCGTCCGTTGATTTCCTCGGCGCAGCCCCCGTTGTCGGAAAGGAAGACGAGTAGAGTGTTTTCCAGTTCACCACTTTTTTCTAATTGCTCGAGTACCCGTCCGATGCCCTCGTCCATCCGGTGGACCATGGCGGCGTAGACTTCCATTCGCCGTTCCCATTCCATAGCCGGGTCGGCGGACACCCACTCCGGAACGTCCGCTTCCAGCGGGGGCAAAACGTACCGGGTATCGGTGAGACCCAGTTCCTTTTGCCTGGCGTGGCGGGCGTGGCGCAGGCTGTCCCAACCCGTTGCGTATTTACCTTCGTAAAGCTTCGTTGTTTCTTCAGGGGCGTGCAGCGGCCAGTGGGGAGCGGTGAAGGCGAGATAGAGAAAGAAGGGTTCGTCGTCGCGTTGTATCTCGTGTTCCCGAAGTACGTCGACCGCGAAATCAGCATAGGCGTCGGTGGCGTAGAAGCCGGCGGCGGGGGGTGTCCACCGTACGGAATCCAGCACCATTTGTC
>JBASAV010000165.1:0-7171 GCA_049650785.1 Lewinella sp.
CCCTGGGGCTGACGGAGCGAATGGAACGTTTGCGTCTGAAAACGAGCGATGCCCGCGATATTGCATCCGGTATCGCCCCGCCGGAGGATCAGGAGCCCCCCTCTCCCAGATTGGCCCGGGGTTTGCAACTGATATTGGAGGGTACCTACCCTGAATTACTCGACGAAGCCGTGGAAATGTTGTTGGCTCAGGGCACTTACTTACCCCCCCAGCTATTACCCCTATTACTCCCGCGCGCCGCCGCCCTGCTAAACGACGATTACCGACGCGCACAGCGCTACCTCGAAGCCGGTGGAAAGCGCGGCCGCTGGCTGGCGCAACAGCACCCCGACTGGGCACTATTAACCCCGTCCTATTCCTTTGCGACGGCCTGGATTGCCACGGAACAACCCGCCAAAAAAGCCCAGATCCTGAGTGCCTGGCGCCGGGTGGATTCCCCCGCCGCCCGCCTCGCCCTACAAGACGGGTGGGCGGAGCATAGCCCCAGGAACCAGGAAGTACTCCTGGAAGGCTTGCGCGACACGGTAGCGGAAGCCGACCATAGTTGGTTACGGAACAGCCTCAAACCGAAAAGAAAGGGCGTCAGGCGCCTCCTGACCGAACTGCTCCTACGGGGGCGTGAACCACAAACCTTGGCTGACTTTCAGGCCATAGCCGAAAACGCGACGGCTCCAGATGGGTCCGTAGCCGCCAACCTGCCCGAGGGGGAAATGCGCGATCTGCTGAAAGCGTACGGAGGGACCAAAGCGCCGGAATCCCTCGGTCAGCGGCTGCTGGAAATACTTCCACCTGACCTGTGGTCAGCGGTGATTGACATGCCGCTGGAGCGATTCTGGTTAGGACTGCGGCCCCTCGAACTACGTGCAGCAGCGCGAGCCATACTCGCCTTTGCCGATGCAGAGCTCAACCGGCGTATGGTCCGCTTCCTGCTGATGGAAGAGCCCAAGGGGTTTGATATGGAATTAGCTGGCGAGCTAGTACGGTCCTTGCCGGGCCCTGATTTCGATAGCCTGTACGATGAATTGCTGACCACCGAAAAGGATGCGCTCCGCCTACGGGGGTTCTCCCGTTACCTCGCCCTGCAGCGGCGGGCGTTTTGGTCCGATCGCCTGAGTAAGGCCATGATCACCCGGCTGCTGGAAGATCTGCACAACCGGCAACTCGATTATGCTACCCAGCGGGACCTCGGATTGCACTGGAAACTGGCCGTTCCGCTGCTCGACCCGGCCATCTTCACCTGGCTACGCCGGCAACTCCACACCACTACGGAACGGTACGACGCCTTCGGAAAACTGGCCACGCGCATGCTGCAGGTTACGTCTTTCCGCCAGCAGTTGCGCGGGGACTAGTTCGTATCTTTGCGGCCGCTATGGAAAGGAAGACCCACGAACTCCGCAACCTGCTCTCCCGGGAGGACCTGCAGGCCCGGCTGGACGCCGAAACCGAGCCCCGCACCACGCTGTCATTCTACCGCTACGCACGGATTGATGACCCGCAAGGCTTCCGTGACGAATGCTACGAGCGCTGGTCGCCGCTGGGTGTACTGGGTCGGATCTACATCGCCTCCGAAGGGGTGAACGGTCAGTTATCCGTCCCGACATCCAAGCTGGACGCCTTCCGAAAGGCACTGTATAGCGTACCCTTCCTCAATGGTACCCGCCTGAATATTGCCATTGAGGCCGAGGCCCGTTCCTTTCTCAAACTCATTATTAAAGTGCGTCCGAAGATCGTAGCGGACGGGCTGGACGACAAGACCTTCGATGTCACCAAACGGGGACGCCACCTGAATGCCCGCGAGGTGAATGAGTTACTCGACAAGGAGGACACGCTCGTAGTAGACATGCGCAATCACTACGAAAGCGAGGTCGGCTACTTCGAGGGAGCTATCCGTCCGGATGTAACCAACTTCCGCGACATACTACCGGTGGTCGAAGACATGCTGGCCGATAAGAAGGACCGTGAAATCGTCATGTACTGTACCGGCGGTATCCGCTGCGAAAAGGCGAGCGCCTACTATCTGCACCGGGGATTCGAGCGGGTAAGTATGGTGGACGGCGGTATCATCGAGTACGCCCGACAATGTGAGCGCGAGGGGCTGGAGAAAAAGTACATCGGCAAAAACTTCGTTTTTGACGAGCGGCTGGGCGAACGCATAACGGAGGACGTCGTCAGCAACTGCCACCAGTGTGGCCAACCTACCGACCGGCAGCTCGACTGTGCTAACAAGGCCTGCCATATTCTCTTCATCCAGTGTCCGGAATGCGCCACGGCGTACGAGGATTGCTGCTCGGAGGCGTGCCGGGATTACAACCGATTACCGGAGGAAGAACAGCGCATACAGCGCCCCACCCGCACGTTCAATGGTCAACGCTACGGCAAAGCGATGCCGCTAAAGCGTCGATAACGAACTCCCAGCGGGTGCGGGCATTAGTTGGGTATGAGAAGTATTTTACTGAAGTGCTCCGTCCTCTTAGGTCTGGCGGTGGCCGTTTTCGCCTGTACCCCTTTCCGCGGATCGATGGATGAGAACCCGCTGACCGTCATGACCTACAACATCCGCTACGACTCGGGAAACGATGGTCAGAATCGCTGGGAGAACCGACGCGATCTGCTAATCGATCAGATACGCTTCCACCAGCCGGATATACTGGGTACCCAGGAGGTACTCTCCAATCAGCTTCGGGATATGGACCGGCGACTCAACGACTACGATTACGTCGGCATCGGCCGCGACGGTGGTAATAACGGCGAGTACTCCGCACTCTTCTACAACGACCGCAAACTGCGCCGGGAAGACAGCGGGACCTTCTGGCTCTCCCCCACCCCGGGCGAAGTGAGCACCGGCTGGGATGCCGCCCTGCCCCGCATCGTGACCTGGGCGCGTTTCAGCCGCCAGGATACGAGGGAGTCCTTTATGGCCTTCAATACCCACTTCGATCACCGGGGAGAAAAGGCCCGACTGGAGAGTGCGAGATTATTAGTCAGCTCCATAAGCCGGATCAATACCGATAACCTGCCCGTGATCGTGACCGGAGATCTGAACCTGACCCCCGAAACAGAAGCTATCAGCATACTGACGGATTACTTAGGTGATGCCTTCGAAATGGCCCCCGTGCGCCTCGGACCCGTTGGCACCTACACCGGCTTCGACTACGATGCGCCCGCCGAACGGCGTATTGATTACGTCCTGGTGTCAGCGGGTATCGACGTGCAACGCTATGCGGTGTTGACGGACGCGGTGGACCGGCGTTTTCCTTCGGATCACTTCCCGGTGGTGGCCAAGGTGGTCCTCCCTTAACCAAATACGCTGCTAAGTAAATAATCGAAAACCTCCGGCGCATTCAGCCGTTCCGGAGCATCCTGGCGGTGAATGAAGACCGGCAAGTCGCCATCTGCACTGCCCAATCGACCGTGTGAGCCGCTGATCATTTCGGCGCGGAGGGGGACCACGTTCATCAGCGTGCGGAAGCCCAGTTTTTTGCCGGCAACCTTCAATCCGATGCGTGGGATCATCAGCCGTTTGTCGGGGTCCAGAAACATCTCTACCGGGTCGAAGCCGGGTTTGCTGTGGATATCGACGGTGCGGGCGTAATCGGGAGCCCGCTCGTCGTCCAGCCAGTAGTAGTAAGTAAACCAGCTGCGGTCGTCGGCTACGGCGACCAGCTCACCCGCGCGGGGGTGATCGATCTTCCATTCCTTTTTGCCGGCCTCGTCGAGCAGGTGCTCGATGCCGGGTACGTCCTGTAGGAGTTCCCGGACGAGCGGTACGTCCGCCGGATCTTTTATGTATACATGCGCGATCTGGTGATCGGCCAGCGCTACGGCCCGACAGGTACCGACGTCCAACAGCTCGGTGCCCCGTTCTTCCCGGTAGCTGATCAGGCCGGCCTCCCGGAGGATACGGTTGATGTGGACCGGTCGGTCGACGTTGGTGATGCCGTACTCGGAAAGTACGCTCACCTCCACGCCGTTCGCTTCGTAGTAATTGATAAGTCCTTCGACCACCCCGTCGATCTCGCGCAGGTCCTGGCGGACAGAAGGGTGGTCCTGTCCGTGCCGCTGGATATTGTAATCGAGGTGAGGCAGGTACACCAGGTTCATCGTCGGGTGGTGCCACTGGTGCACCAGGCGGGCGGCGTCGGCGATCCACTGACTACTCACAATATTGGTGCGCGGCCCCCAGAACGAGAAGAGCGGAAAGACGCCCAGCTCATCCGTCAGCCGGTGGCGCAGCTCCATCGGAAAGGTGTAGCAATCCGGCATCTTGCGTCCATCGGCGAGGTACTGCGGGCGCGGGGTGACGGTGTAATCGACCGAGCCGTTCATGGCGTACCACCAGCAGATATTAGCGATGGTGAAGCTGGGGTCACGTTCCCGGGCCACCTCCCATATCTTCGGTGCCTGGACGAGGTGGTTCGACTGCCGCCAGAGCTTGAGCTCCATCTCGTCGCGGAAGAGCCACCCGTTGGCCACGATCCCGTGGTCACGGGGGTACTTACCCGTGAGGTAGCTGGTCTGGGCCGTGGTGGTGACGGCGGGCAACGCGGGCTGCACCCGGGTAAGCTTCCGGTTGGCGGACCAGCGGGCCAGAAAGGGGGTATCGGCTCCGATGAGTTCGCTGGTGAGGCCTACGATATTGATGACGGCGGTCGGACGCATAAATTAATCGGCTATTTCGCGGCGGACCCATTCGAGCTCCCGGACGATGGAGTCGGTCAGGTTCAGTCGCTGGTGATCGGGCAGTACGTCCCAGGTATACGTTTCCACCTCCAGGTGGGGGGTGTAGGGGCGTTGTTTCCAGTAGCGTAACGCTTCCCGGATGGCATCGTTGGTGGAGTGCAGGCGACCGTAGCTTTCGGTGTAGATCGGTACGTGAAAATGGGTGCGTAACTCTTCGTAGGCCGGGTCATCCATCACCGACAGGGCCGGCGCCAGATCGGAGAAGCGATCGATGGTGCCGTCGGTTCGCCGCAGTCCCGCCTGGTGGAGGTAGACGGCTTCGTCGTACGGTTGAAATTCGTGCCGTAGCTCATTCCGGTCCAGCGTCAGATCGGCCTTGAGGGCGGCGCTGATCTGCAGGCGACCGATCCGCACACCCGCGTCCAGCAGGGCATCCAGTGATTCCCCTGGGGACTCGTAGCCTACCGCGAAGTGACACACGTCGTAGCAAATCGCAAAGTGGCGACGGACGTCCGCTTCCTGCGGACCGGTAGCGATACTCCGGTAGAAATCCAGAAACTCGGCGGTGTTCTCAAGCAGTCCGTCGGGCTCCGGCTCGAGGTCCAGGTGCAGGTCCTTTCCGGTTCGCTTACGGAGGTCGGTGAGATGATCGATGGTTTCCAGAATGTGTGCCCGCATTTCCGAAAGGGCTACTTCCTGCGCTCCGGCGCCCAACCATGGCTTGTAGGAAAGCGGTGAAGTAGAGACACCGCCGTCGAGTCCCTCGGGTAGCAACTCGGCCAGGATGTCGAAGAGTTGTTTGGTGTAGATGACCCGTTCGCGGGTGCGCCAGTCGGGGGCGTACACCTTGTCTTTGACCCGCTCCTTATGGAAACCGCCGTACGGAAAACCATTCATGGTGAAGACGTAGCAATCGTGGGTTTCCAGCCAGGCTTTGAAGGCTGCCAGCCGTTCCGGCTCCGCCAATTGGTCGGCGGCTTTGGCGGACAACCGCAAGCCGATACCGAAGGGCTGATCGGGGGAAAGTCGCTCCTTTACCCGCAGGACGTAATGCAGACTCTGGCGGACCTCCTCCCAGCTTTCGCCGGGGTGGATGTTGGTGCAGTAAGTAAGGTGACTGTCGGAAGAAATCTTCATAATGGCGGCGGCGCGCAGGAAAAATGTGGATCAGGTAACGGCAAAATACCGGGCTAATCCAAACGATACGGGAAGCAGCGCTAGTACCGCGAAGCCCGCCGGTAACCCCATGAAGCTGGCGGCGATACACGCATTAAGGGGGATCAGGGAGATGACTCCGGTCTTCACGGCCTTCTTGATGAGGGCCGGACGGTTGTCGCGGATGGCATCCCGCTTGGCCATAAAGTTCATGCCGTACCAGAGCAGGAAGAAGGGGTAAGCCGGTAAGGGCTCGGCCACCGTGTACCAGGGCAGGACCAGGATGGCGGCCGCTACGATACCGTCCAGCCACATGGCCAGGTTGATGGAGCGTTGGTTGTTGCCGCCGACCTCTCCGCGGCTGGTCAGCGTAATGGCAGCAATGAAGATGACCGGCAGCAGGCCCAACCACCAGTACTGGCCCAGGGCGCGGCTGCTAAGGCTGATGCCGAGTAGCAGGTTACCACCACGGCACATACCCATAACCAACGGTCCGAAGAGCGCGTGATGTTTGGCCTTGGCATCGTAGACGAGTGCCAGCACGGCAATGGCGATGGCGATCGCCGCGGCACTGCTGCCCACGACCGCGGAAGCGACCACGCCGCCAATCAGCAGCAGACCGCCCAACAGTAAGGCGGAGGCCAGCGTGACCTGCCCGCTGGGGATTGCCCGTTCGGGACGCTCGACACGGTCGAGGTCGGCGTCAAAAATATCGTTGAACACTACCCCACCCCCGTACAGACCGATGGTGGCCAGGCAGAGCCACCCCAATTGGCTATCCCAACTGCCACTCACCGCAGCCGCGACGCTCGCTCCCGCGAGAATATCGGCTACCGCCGTGACCAGGTTGGCCGGACGCATGAGGGTGAGATAAGGACGTAGCGGATTGCTCATTGGCCTAATTCTCTATAACGTTATCCGTACGCTCGGTTTTACGTCCGTTGCGCAGGACGCTGTTGCCGCTGAAGAGCTGGCTGCGGTCGATGTCGGGGGCGTTGAGCCAGTGCTCTTCGCGCATCTGACCGCTTTGCGAGTAGGCGGTCAGTGCGTTCTGATAGGTGACCTTCCGCACGTCGGCTTCCGAAATGCCCCGCTCCAGCATGAGGGCGGCGGTCTTCGGTACGGAAAGCGGATCGCTGATGCCCCAATCGGCGGAACTGTCGACGATGATGCGTTCCGGGCCGTAGTGCTTCATCAGGTCCACCATGCGCTCGTTACCCATTTTGGTGCCGGGATAGATGGTGAAGGCCGTCCAGTACCCCCGGTTGAGGACCTCCTCGGCGGTTTCCTCGTTGCAATGGTCGATGATGATCTTGGTGGGGTCGCAGCCGTGCTC
>JBASAV010000166.1:0-2867 GCA_049650785.1 Lewinella sp.
GCACCCCCTTTCTCCCGATTGATCCCCGACCAATCAGACTTCGGATTGCGGAGAGATAGCAGGCGTATACCCCACCCACGGGAACCGACTCTTCACCCGCGCTCCGCCGCCCCCCATCCCGCCAGTCCGATCACTGGCGTTCTCCGCAACCCGCCACAACATGTTTCCAGGCAGCCGGGTTATAGTCAGGTTATCCCCGGTTGACAAAATCCACGTCAATCCAAAATCCAAGCATCATGGCACTCAAAATCGATAAAACGAAGAAAGCCCCCGGCAAGATCGATAAGGCCGATAACCATGGGAAGGTGACCGCACCCAACGCCAAAGGCGGCTCTAGGAAGAATGGCACCAAGGCCGGCGGAACCAAGAAGAGCGGCAAGAAGTAAGCCCCTTACCGCCGGACGACCAGCCGTCACTACGAACGTCAAAAATCCAGGGCGGCCAGATCGTCGACTACCAGGTCCGCCCCCGCGGCCGTAAGCTGGTCACGGGATTGGGCTCCGGTAGTCACGCCGACGGTAAGCCCGCAACCAGCGCGCTTTCCCTCGTCAATGTCGATTCCCGAGTCGCCGGCCTTCCCGACGAAGGTGGGTACGCGCACGTCGGCGAGCTCCATCAGCCGGTGGATCATGTCCGGCGCCGGCCGGCCCTCGGTGACGTCGTCCGCCGTGACCAGGTAATCGTAGTGTTGCCCCGGCTGCCAAGCCATTTTACCCAGCAGCCGCTCGGCGGTGGCCCGGTCGTAACCGGTATTCAGGCCCACGACCACGCCGCGCTTCCGCAGGCGGCCGATCAGATCGCTGGCCCCGGGGAAGGGGGTGACCGCTAAATTGGTGTAGGCGCTACCCAGGCGTTCCCGAAAGCGGGCGTACAGTTCGTCCGCCGCTTCGTCCGGGGCACCGAGTCGGTGGAGCAGGTCCCGGATCGCCTGCCGCTTTTCCTTGCCGGCGCCCTCCTCCAGCACCAGGCCCAGCTCCAGCTCATAGCCCGCTTCCCGCAGCGTGGCCAGCAGGGTCTTGTACACGACGTTGTCTTCGTTGACGGTGGTGCCGGCCATATCGAAGACGAACAGCCGGAGGTCGGAGGGGATGCGAAAGGTATCCAAGGGGGAGTAGATTAGTAAGGCGTGAGGGTTAGTTTCCGCTGGTGGTGGGGGCTGCTTTAGTTTCCGTATGCAAGGGCGTCCCGGCGTAGAGGTGGTCGATATGGGCGGCCGAGAAGCCCGGTCCGGCCGTCATCCCCTTGCCGCCGATGCCGGTGACGACGTGGATGCGGTCGCCGATCGTTTCCAGGTGCACGTCCCGTTCGCGGCACTGGCTGTAGTAGCCGTTCCAGCTGGCGTCCACGGCCCAGCGGGGCAGATTGAATATTTTTTGGGCTTCGGCGAGCATGTACCCGTTGAGCAGGGGGCGGTTCTCGAAGCTGAGGCGGTCCGCCCCGGCGGCCGGCGCGTACTCGTGGGTATCGCCCAGGATGACGGAGCCGTCCGGACTCTGCTTGAATAAGATGTGTACGCCCCACTGCTTCCAGAAGGCGACGGGATCTTCGGCCGCCTTCACCCGCGCGTAGCCCGGACAGTCGCGGAAGGCCTCGTAGCGCCGGATGCTCAAGCCCGTGAGGATGTTGCCGGGCAGCTCCGGTCCGGGGCCGGCGACAATCCGCAGCATCTGCAGTTTGCAGAGCTCGAGGTCGCTGGCGGCCAGTCGATCGGGAAAGATGGAACCGAAGTCACCGCCGCTGCAGACGATGGCCCGCTGGGCGCGGTACCGCTTTCCGTGGTTGTCACGGGCCTGCACCCGCGCCCCGCCGCCCTTCAGCCGCACGATGCGGTGGCCGGGGCGGTAGTCCAGTCCCTTCACTTCGGTGAGGTAGGCCAGTACGCGACCGATCATCTCGCGGGCCTCGACGGTCACTTCCTCCGGAAAGAAGAGCCCGCCGACGCAGTAGTCTTCCCGCAGGCCCGGGTAGCGCCTGCGGCATTCGGTGGCGGTCAGCAGGCGGCTGGGGTAGTCGTTCTGCCGGTTGATTTCGGCCATTTCCTCCAGCAGCCCCAGTTCGTCGTAGTCGGAGGCGAGGTAGACGCTGCCGAGCTGGCGGAGAGTGATGTCGGTGCGGGATTGCAAATCCTTGTAAATGGCCAGGCTCCGGCGACCGTGGGCCTGCCACCGCGGCTGCATGCCCGACGGGACGATCTGTCCGAAGTTGCGCACCGTAGCGCCGCGGGGCGTGGCACTGGCTTCGCACAGGGTGACCGACAGCCCCCGCTCCAGGGCCGCCGCCGCGTGGAAGGTGCCGAGGACGCCTCCTCCGACGATGAGTAGATCGGACTGGGTCATGCCTTACTTTTTCGTTGCCTTCAGGACTTCCACTACCGGTTCTCCCACTTCGGTGGCCGCCGCCGCGGGATAATCGTATCCCAGCAGCGCCGCCAGCGTAGCGGCGATCTGATCCTGGTAGAGTTGGCCTTCTTCGGTTACTTCGCCGGCGGCCGGGGTGTCGGGACCGATCACCGCCAGCCAGATGGCACCGGAGCCGACGGCGCTCTGTCCGTGACCCTTCCAGCTTTCCATGGGGCTTTCGCCGCGGCCGTGATCGGTGGTGATGATGAGGGTAGTTTTACCGGCGTACTGGGGGTCGCTCTCCAGGAATTCCCACAGGTCGCGCCACATCGCGTCGGTGGCGTGGGCGGCATCGAGGTAGCGGTTGTAGCTGCCGTCGTGGGCGAAGTCGTCGGTTTCCCCGTAGCTGATGAAGGCGACGCGGGGGTGGTCCTTGCGCAGGGTTTCGAGCGCGTAGTTGTGGGTGAACATGTCGGGCCGCACACCGCCCCAGAGGCGGGGGGCCTGCTCCTGGAGTTTGTTTAGGAA
>JBASAV010000167.1:0-3142 GCA_049650785.1 Lewinella sp.
CCTAAAATCGTACCTTCGCAGGGATGAGCAACTTCGTAGTCTCCGCGAGAAAATACCGTCCCGTACGCTTCGATGAGGTGGTCGGGCAACGGCACGTTTCCCAGACGCTGAAGAATGCCCTGCAGACCGACCACCTGGCCCACGCATTCCTTTTCTGCGGGCCGCGGGGGGTAGGAAAGACCACTTCGGCGCGTATTCTGGCCAAGGTCCTGAACTGCGAAAACCGGACAGCAGATTACGAACCCTGTAACGTCTGTCCCAGCTGCGTGGCGTTCAACAACAATGCCAGCCTCAATATCACCGAACTGGATGCCGCCAGTAACAACTCGGTAGATCACATACGCGCCCTGACGGAGCAGGTACGTTTCGCTCCCCAGCAGGGCGAGTATAAGGTGTTCATCATCGATGAGGTCCACATGCTCTCGCAGCAGGCATTCAATGCCTTTCTGAAGACCCTGGAGGAACCGCCGCCCTACGCAATCTTCATCCTGGCCACGACGGAAAAGCACAAGATCATTCCGACGATCCTCTCCCGGTGTCAGATCTTCGATTTCAAACGGATTCAGCCCAACGATATCATCGAACACCTGAAGGGCATCTGCCAGCAGGAGGGCATCGAAGCGGACGAGGACGCCCTGCACATCATCGCGCAGAAAGCCGACGGAGCGCTGCGTGACGCCCTGTCCATCTTCGATCGGATCGTCAGTTTCAGTGGGAAGAACATTACCTACGAAGCCGTCATCGAGAACCTGAACGTCCTCGATTACGACTATTTCTTCCGGGCGGTAGACTATATCCTGACCGAGGATCGGTCCGGAATGCTGCTGTTGTTTGATGAGGTACTCAAGGGCGGGTTTGACGAAGATCTGTTTCTGAACGGACTGGCCGCCCACGTTCGAGACCTGCTCGTCTGTAAGGATCCGGCAACGCTACAGCTGCTGGAGGTGGGCGATCGGCTACGGGAACGGTACCGCCAGCAGGCCGGGCTAGCCCCCGCGGATCTCCTGCTCACCGTGCTCGACCTCGGCAACGAATGCGACCTCAACTTCAAACTGGCGCGCAACAAGCGGCTGCACGTCGAGATGAGCCTCCTGCGAATGGTGAGTATTCGTCGGGCATTCCGCAGCGAGCCACCTGTCCTAAGTGATTCGAGCGCCGTTCAGCAAGCCCCCCGGGTTCCTGAATCCGTTTCTCCTGCGCCCGCCGCCCAAGAAAAAAAAAGTCCTGAGCCAAGCGAAGACGACGAGCCCGCCCCGGAAATGACGCCGGTGCAGGCCCCCGCTCCAACCTTGGGATCCGCCTCCTTTGCCAGCGTGGACATGACCAGCCTGATCGCCGAGGCGGAGGAAGAGATCGAGCACGCCGTGGCTCCCGATGAACTCCCCGAACTGGATGCGGAGCACCTACGGGGTGCGTGGGACGTATTCCTGGCGGAACAGAAGAGTACCCCCCTGGCGGTTTTCCTGAAACAGGCCTTGCCGTTACTTCGCGGCGAGGAAGAGGTCGTGGTAAAGGTGGGTTCCGCGCGGGCCATCGCTAGCTTACGCGACGACGACAGCCTGATCCGGCACCTGCGGACCACCTTCGAACGCCCCAACCTGGTCATGATCCTGGAACACGATGAAAGCCTCAAGCCGGTGCAAACCAAGCTCAAAAAGCGGTTGTCGGCGAAGGACAAATACCTGCAGATGCGGGAGAAGAATCCGTCGCTGGATGAGCTGCGGCGGCGGTTTGACTTGCGACCTGAGGAGTAGGGCCTGGGGTTAGTCGGCTGCGCTGGTTAGTCTTTTAGTTCTTTAGCGGGCTTTGCCGGTTAGTCGGCTTCGCCGGTTAGTGATCGGCTTTGCCGGCTTTAGTCGGCTGCGCCGGTTAGTGATCGGCTTTGCCGTCATTAGTGGGCTTCGCCGGTTAGTGATCGGCTTTGCCGTCATTAGTCGGCTTCGCCGGTTAGTGGCCGGCGTTGCCGCTATTTGTTGGTGAAATATTGGTAGGCCAGATAGATGACGTAGAGGCCCAGCCCTATCCCGCCTACCCAGACGAGAATGCTCTTTAGTTGATTAATGTCCTGACTGAAGAAGGCGATGAGGACGGTCAGGGGAATGATGCCGGCGAGCGTGGCCAGGATGAAGCGGAGGTACCCCATCTTGAGCATACCGGCCACGAAGCTAATGGCGTCATTGCTGAGAAAGGGAGCCAGGCGGAAGAGGACCACGGCACCGCTGCCGTACTCATTGACGGTACTTTCAAGCTTTTTTTCCGTCTTCTGCCCTACTAGCTTGCTCAGACTGGCTTCACTCAGTCCCATTCCCAGGACGTAGCCGATGGTACTGGCTACGGTGACGGCCACCACGGAAAGCACCCCACCCCACCAGGGACCGTAGGCCAGCACGGCAATGATCATGAGCAACCAGCTCGGTACTACGATAAGGAACATCTGGACGGTCATGATCAGGATGACAACGAGCGGTCCCCAAAAACCGAATTGCCGGACATATGCGGTGATGCGCTGATTGTCGCCGCTGCTCACCACCGCATAAGCCTCCTGCACCCCGGATTGAAAGCCCGGGAAGATAAAGTATGCACCGATGAGCCCGACTACGACCAGGCCGGACGTCACGTAGATGATGATCTGAAGTCTGCTCGTGGATTCTTTACTCATAGTCCTTAGGTAAGACCTGGGGCGGCAAATGTTCGGCCGCCGGGTTTTCTATCTTCGCCCGGATGAAGGCAATTGATCAGCTCCGCAAAGATCCCACCCAACGAGTCAAGATCGGAGTGACGGACATAGATGGCGTCCTGCGTGCTAAATATATATCGGGTGAAAAACTATTGACGGCGGCAGACAAGGGGTTTGGCTTTTGCAACGTCATCTTCGGATGGGACATTGCCGATCAGGTCTATCCCGATCCGTTGCCTGACCCCGGCTTCGCCGACGCCCTGGCGAGTGTCGATACCGATACGGTGCGGCAGGTGCCCTGGGAAGACGATATTCCTTTTTTCCTGGCAGATTTTCGGCAAGACGATGGGATTGCCGGTGCCGCCTGCCCCCGCTCCCTCCTCCGCCGGGTGGTACAAAGAGCTGAAGACCTGGGGTTTACGGCCCGCTTCGGCCCCGAATACGAGTGGTTTACTTACCGGGAGA
>JBASAV010000168.1:0-3448 GCA_049650785.1 Lewinella sp.
ACTCTACGCCATGGTGCCCCCGGATATGCGCCATGCCTCCGACCTGGTCGGATTCTACCGGGAGGTGGGCGAGAGCTACGCACGGGCCATCCGCGAAACCGGGGTGCCACGGGTCATCTACCTCAGCAGCTTCGGCGCGGAGCTGGACCACGGTACGGGGAATATCCTGGGCGCCCACCACGTGGAAGAAACCCTGAAAGAACTCACGGAAACCGACGTGACCTTCCTCCGGCCGACATCCTTTTACTATAACTTTCGCGGCTTCATCGGCACCATCAAGGCCACCGGCAAGATCATGGCCAACTACGGCGGGCCGAACAAAATTCCGCTGGTTTCGCCCCGGGATATCGCGGAAGCGATCGCCGAAGAGGTGGACCGCCCCGGCGAGCACCGGAAGATACGCTACGTGTACAGTGACGAACGCACCGGCGACGAGGTAGCCCAAGTGCTGGGTGCCGCCATCGGTAAGCCCGACCTGGAATGGGTAGTGGTTCCGGACGCGGATATGAAGCGGGGCCTGCTGGGGGCCGTGATGCCGGAAGGGCTGGCCGATAACCTGACCGACCTGTACGCCAGCATCCACAGCGGCCGACTCGGACGGGAATTTCAGGCTAACAAACCGGCCGAGTCGGGTAGCGTTAAGCTGGAGGACTACGCTCCCGATTTCGCCGCCGCTTACCGAAACGCGTAACCTGCTTCGCCCATGCCCCTGTACCGCGCCGATACCATCAGTCAGTACCACGCCAACTGTGGTCTGCCGCCGCCGGTCCACCCGCTGGTGAGCGTGGCCCGCTTCGAGGATATGCAGCTGGACCGAACGGTGCGGCTGAAGACCCTGCAGAATGGATTCTACCTGATGGGCCTGAAGCGCGACGCGGGGGTCTTGATGACCTACGGGCGGCAGGCGTACGACTTCGACGAAGGTCTGATGTTTTTCACTTCCCCGGGGCAGACGTATACGATCGAACTGCAGGACGACGCGCAGACCCGGGGCTGGGTACTCATGGTTCACCCCGACTTTCTGTACGGAACGCCCCTTGCCGAAGGAATTCACCGCTACGAGTACTTCGGGTACGCGGTGCACGAGGCGCTGCACTTGTCGGGTCAGGAGGAGGAGATCATTCTGTCGATCATCGATAACATCCGGCGGGAATTCACGGGGAACCTGGACGAATTCAGCCAGGATATCGTAGTGACCCAACTCACCGGGCTGCTGAACTACGCGGAGCGCTTCTACCGGCGGCAGTTCCTGACGCGGAAGAAGGAGAACCACGCGCTGATCGCCCGGCTGGAAGAGGCCGTAACCGCCTACTTCCGGACGGGCGATCTGGCGCGCGTGGGGCTACCTTCCGTACAGGAGGTGGCCGGGAAACTGCACGTTTCTCCCGGATATCTTAGCGAGGTGCTGCGGGTGGTCACGGGGCACGGCGCGCAGGACTATCTACACGCCCGCCTGATCGACCGGGCGAAGGCCGATCTGGCGGCGGGTGCGCATTCGGTCAGCGAGGTGGCTTACGGCCTGGGCTTCCGGCATCCGCAGTCGTTCAGCAAATTCTTTAAGGCTAAAACGGGGCAGTCGCCCTCGGCCTTCCGGGGCGAGTTCAACTAACGGGACAGTTTCGTTCCACGGCTCTGCCCAAAAAAGAGCCGGCGGTGCTTATCTTCCACTGCGATGAACGAATACACGGACATACTCCAGCGAATGGAGGGCCGGGTAAACGAATGGAAGTCGACCGGCGACGCCCGCCACGTATTTCTCGGCTGCTACCGGATGATGACCGCCGGTATGCTGGAGGCCATTGACGGGGACGTCTTTCACGACCGGGAATGGATCAGTGAGCTACTCCACCGCTTTGCCGGCTACTACTTCGATGCGCTGACGTGCTACGACTGCGGCGACCGGGTGCCGGTGGTGTGGCGGCACGTACACGAGGTGAGCGCCGGCTGGGACCTGCGCGACGTCCAGCACCTCCTGCTGGGCGTCAATGCGCACATCAATTACGATCTGGTGCTCACGCTGTGTGATATGCTGGAGCGGGAATGGCACAACCTCGGTCCCGACCAACGGAAGCTGCGCTACGCCGACCACTGTACCGTGAACGAAGTGATCGCGGGGACGATCGACCGGGTGCAGGAGGAGATCCTGGCACCGAATGATCCGGCGATGGGATGGATAGACCGCGCCTGCGGACGACTGGACGAGTACCTGATCGCCGGGGTGGTCCGACGGTGGCGCGAGGATGTTTGGCAACGTGCCGGCAAGCTGCTTGCCGAGGCGGACGAAACCAAGCGCGAGCGATTACGAATGGAACTGGAAGTAGATGTCCTCCGGCGGGGAAAGCTGCTGGCGTGGTCGGTCTAGCGGCCTCCCCCCAAATTCTTACCTTCCGCAGCCTAACTACCCATTGACATGAAAAAGATAGCCCTCGTGCTTTCCGGTGGCGGCTTTAAAGGTGCCTTCCAGGTCGGCGCCCTCCAGTACCTGCGGGAAAACTGGGACCAGATCGCGCCGCAGCGACCTCCCCTTTCCTTCGACATCGTGGCCGGCGTCTCGGTCGGATCGCTGAACGGCTTGCTGGTGGCGAGTAACCAGTTTGACCGCCTGGTCCAGCTGTGGGAAGACGTGGCGGAGAATGGCGTCAGTGAGATCTACACCTCCGACTTTATCAATACCGATACCGACCAGAGCGATCCGACCCCGGAGCTGGAGGTGACGCTGACCTTGGACACGCTGCGCAAGCACTTCCCGGAGACTACCCGCACTCTCCTCGTTCGGGCTTTATTCAACCGGAAGTCCATCCTGCGGTCCTTCCGGAAGGAGTTCCAGGAATTCAAGTCGGTCGCCAGCAACGATCCCCTGCGGCGGAAGCTGCTTGAATTGGCCAAGCGGGACCGGATCAAGGATACCATCTACAAGTGCGGATTCGTGTCTTTGCGTGATGGGCGGTACTACTCGATGCGCCAAGACGAATTCCGCACGGACACGGACTTTGCCGACGGCGTACTGGCTTCCACGGCGATGCCGATCGTATGGCGTCCGGTAGAGGGGGTGGATACCACGGCGGGCAGTCCGGAGAGTCTGGTGGACGGCGGCATCCGCGACGTTTCCCCACTCGGCGACGTGATCGAGGAGATCGTGAAGGATGAGTCTCCGGAGGACTATACCATCATCATCATTAATACCAGTTCGGGTAAGGTAACGGAGGAGAACTTCCGGGATAAGAACATCGTCCAGATCGCGTTACGCTCGCTGGTCGACATTGCCATTACGGAGATCTTCAACAACGACATCCGCGAGTTCATCGACAAGAATTACATCCTCCAACAGATCCGCGACAAGTTACCCAACGAGCCCATTTACGATTACGACGCCGACACGAACGGGCGAGGGAACCAACTCAAGTTCTTCAACGCCCTGATCATTCAGCCGGAGGCCAATATTCTGGGG
>JBASAV010000169.1:0-1946 GCA_049650785.1 Lewinella sp.
TTGGTAGGCTACCAGGTCGGTGATATAACTGCCACCGTAACCAGCGTCTGCCAGGGTCTTTTGTAAGGCTACTGCTTCGTCGCGGTCGGTGAAGCTTTCCCGGCTTTCCACGACCCACACCTGTTCACAGGGGCGGTAGCGCGCTACTAAGGTAGGGTGAAATGGATACTCCGAGGGATCGGTGAACCGAAGAATCGCTACCTGTACCTTGTATTCAGTGGTTGGCGTGGTAGAGAACTTGGGTAGCGAAGGTGCGGTCTCGCCACCGGGAACGCCCGCCTGGCCGTAAGTGGAGGGGGATTCCTCACAGTAGGTGGGCTTGGCCCCATCTGCCTGAGCATTCAGAGCGGTGAAGGACAAGGCGAATAGTAATAGACTTAGGTATCGCATGGTGGAATCAGTAGAGGGTAAACGAAAATAGGTTGACGCAATGTGAAAGAGAATAATGAAATGTCCACCTAATTGTTCGTTACGTGAATGTTATCCTCACTCCAATGTCACCACGATGTCAACCCGCCGGTTCAGGTTTTTCGCCTGCCGACCGGCAATTTCCCCCCGGCCTTCCTCGATCACGATCAGCGCTTCGGGGATTCCTAAGTCACGCAGGTATCTTCCTACTCCTTCGGCTCGTTGCTGGCTGAGTCGCATATTATATTCGACGGTGCCGGTCTCGTCCGTAAAGCCGATCAGCGCGATCGATTTAATGCGCTCGCGGTCCAAGGAGCCGACGAAGGCCTTCAGTGATTTTTTCTGCTCTTCAGTAAGGCCTGACTTTTCGAAGGCAAAGAGGGCCCGGCTCTCCTTAGTATAGGTCTCTCTTTTTCTTGCCACGACGGGCTTGGACACCGGAACGGGACCCTCCGCGGGTGCCACCAATCGCAGATCGATGCGGTAGGGTGCGCTATTATCCCATCTCGGAATGTCGAACGTCTTGCCGTAGGGCAGGTAAGCCGAATGGTCGACCTGCAGGGCAAGGGTTGCATCGGGTGGCGCGCAGATGAAAAAGCGGCCGGCATAATTCGTCCGGAATACATCACCACCAGTTATCGGCACCGGTTGATTGGCAATGGGCTCCCCCGTGATACTGTCCGTCACGTAACCGGAAACGTAGGTCACTTCTTTGCCGGTCAGTTCCTCATTCAGCATAAAGGTGTAAATGTCCAGGCCGCCCTCTCCGCCGGATCTGTCGCTGGCAAAATAACCCCTACGCCCATCGGCCGACAGGTGAAACCCGAGTTCCCGGGCGGCACTGTTGATCGGCGCACCGATATTCATAGCCTTGGAGAACATCTCCCTGCTGGCATCCCAACGGCTGTAGAAAATATCCTGATCGCCGAGGCTTTCGTGCCCCATGCTGGAGAAATAGAGGGTTTCGGAGTCGTTGCTCAGAAAAGGCGCCTCCTCGTCGTGGGGCGTATTGACACCGGATCCCAGGTTAATGGGTTCGGACCAACTACCGTCCGGCAGGCGGTAACACCGGTACAGGTCGCTACCTCCGATTCCCCCCGGGCGGGTGCTCGCAAAGAACAGCTGACGGCCGTCGCAACTGATGGCGGCCTGAGAATCCCAGGTGGTGGAGTTGAGGTAATCCGGCAGCCGCTGGGTATGCTCGATACGGCCGTCGATCAGTACGCCGGAATGGATATCGCATCCGCCGCCGCCCTCCTTCTCGTGGCAGAGCGTAAAGAAGATCGTTTCCCCGTCGCGCACCAGGGTGCACATGCCTTCCGGCTGCTGTGTATTGAAGTTTCCGAACCGGGAGGTGCGAAACTTTGCCGCGACGTCCCGCCGTTTACCAGTGACCAGATCTTCATCCCCCCTGGGCTCCTGGCGCGTATAGAGTACACCGGTGAGGTCATTAGTGAAGAAGGGGAAGTAATCGTTGTCCTCGCTGTTGATCGGTTTACCCATGTTGGCCAGGGCGCTGGCATTCACGTAGGTGGTGC
>JBASAV010000170.1:0-10556 GCA_049650785.1 Lewinella sp.
GTTCTGTCGGGATATTCGGGCCGACGCACGGATCAGCCACATTCCCGTGATCATGTTGACTGCCATGACCACCCGGCAACAAAAGATTGAGGGACTAAACAGTGGCGCCGACGTCTACCTCCACAAACCCTTCGACCGCAAGGAATTTGCCTTGCTCGTGAGCAATCAGTATGAAGTTAGGGAGCGGATGAAAAAGCGCTTTCTCCAAAATTTTTCCGCTGATCATCTCCCGGAAGATCTCACCCCCTCCGATCGGGAATTTTTACGTCAGTTGGTCGAATACGTTTCGGACCACCTGGATAGCGAAATTGAGCTCAGCGAACTTGGCAGGTCACTGGGAGTCAGTCGTACCCAACTGTTTCGAAAGATGAAAGCGCTCCTGGGGATGTCGGTGACGGAGTTCATTCGGGATTATCGGCTCCGTAGGGCTTTCGAGTTGTTACAGACCAAAGATCTACGCATCGGCGAAGTCATCCAGATGACCGGATTTAACAGCCGCTCCTACTTCTATCGGTCATTCAAAGCCAAATTCGGTTGTCGCCCCACCGAAGTCAAGGACACGAATAACGTGGAAAGCTAACGGGACACATACCGAAACCCCACCCACAATAGCCTTCTCAAATAGCTGATTATCTGATAATTAGGGAGTAAGCAACATGTGTGCACACTATCGGAACAATAGGGTACACGCCGCTTGAGTACCCCGTGTATGTTTGAGGGACACCAGTTTTCCGATCATGCACAAAGCGTTACCCTTACACATCCTCGAACATTCTCCGCAGCCCAAGTACATTCAGTTGGCGGAGTATTTCAAAAAGCAAATCAATAGCAATCAGTTAAACGGACACACCCATTTACCGTCGATCAATCGGCTTAGTGCCCGGTACGATCTTTCCCGCGATACCGTACGAAAAGCCTACCTGGAGCTCAAGCGTAATAACCTGGTTCATGGCGTCCGGGGCAAAGGCTACTACGTGAGTCCCCTGATTAACGCCGACCGGCGAACGGGGACCCTGGCACTACTCGAGCGCCCCGGCCAGGATAGTCTTCAGTGGCAGTTGGAGATCATTGCCGCAGATCCGGATACCACCGAGATTGAATTTCAATATCACCACGGCAATTGCGAGGTGTTGCAACACCTGGCAGAAAGCCGAGCCCGGGAATTCGACCGGGTAATCGTTTGTGGAAGCTTCGCCGGTACCCGTCCCGAAAAATTGCTGCGTGCCCTCGATGCCTGCCCGGCAAGCCGTACATCGGTTTTCCTGGATGACGGTACCGACTTTCCGGTAAAGGAGCCGGGATTCGATATCCTCTGGAAAGACATACTGTATCGGGCGCTGCATGATTGTGTTGCGGCTCTGAAGGAAGTCAGTCAGTTAAACCTTTGCTTCGCCGAGACTACCGAGCTACCTAAGCGAATGCTTCCCGGCTTTCAGCGGTTCTGCATCGACCAGGGAAAACGGGGCATGATCTTGTTGCCGGAGGAGGAACTTCACCCCCAACCCGGACGGGGCTATATCCTTACGGAACCCTGGCAATTGGCCCGGCTCCTCAACCAGATCAATCAACAAGGATTAGCCGATGACCCGGCAATAGCCGTGCTATACGTGGGCCACGATCCGGCCCTGGAAATCATTGGTGGCGGAATTACCAGCCTGGAGGTCGACCGCGCCACGGCTATGGCGGGCTACCTGACCGATACCGGCGTACCCTCTTCCCGTCAATCCATAACGACTGGCGTCCTGCACCGTAGAAGATCCCTGTAATCCGGCACCCATTCTGCCGGGGGTCAGCATAGTACATAACAGCTAGCCTCCACCGGCAACGGACATTAGGTGCGGACGGCGCCCCTTGTCGATCGCATCCTTCACCAGTATTGAAATTTCTCGATCATGCTTACATACACCGCCCTTCGCCATCTCGGCATGACGGGCATCCTTTTTCTTTCCTTACTCACAACGGCCCAGACATCGGTATCCGGCACGGTAGTGGACGATGCCGAGCGGATACCGCTTATTGGCGTGACGGTCATGGAAGTTGGTACCACCCAGGGTACAGTCACCGATGCAAACGGCGAGTACCAATTGACGGTCTCCGACCCAACGGCCGCTCTTCGTTTTAGCTACACGGGCTATGCCAGCCAGGAGGTACCGGTGAATAATCGGTCCACCATCGACCTTCAACTCGTTGCCTCCACCAGCCAATTGGAAGAAGTAGTGGTTATTGGCTACGGTGAGGAACGACGCCGCCGGGACCTTACGGGTTCCATTTCCACGGTAGCGGCCCAGGAAATCGAACGGGTTCCGTTTGCCTCCGCGGAGTATGCCCTCCAGGGGAATACTACGGGGGTGCGGGTGATCAACTCGAGCGGCAATCCGAGCGATCCCCCCTCTATTTTCGTCCGCGGAATCGGCACCTTTAACGGCAAGTCACAACCGCTTTACGTTATCGACGGGCAGATCGTCAACCCACCGAGCGCCGGAAACCAGGACTTGATCGGCAATATCAACCTGTGGACCCTGGTGAATCCAAATGACATCGCGAGTATATCGGTCCTGAAGGATGCTTCCGCGGCAGCTATTTACGGCAGTCGAGGCGCCAACGGCGTTATCCTCATCACCACCAAAACGGGCAAGCGGGGTCGGCCGGTCGTGGAACTTAACGTACAAAATACGATACAGAATATTCCGCAGCATGATCTGCTATCTCCGGGGCAGTACCTGGGTTATATCCGGGAATTGTACGGCAACTCTTTAAATCCCGATTCGGATATCAACGACGATCTCTACGGGCGTAACGAAGCCAGCGAAGCGGCCCGGTTGAATAATTTCAATCCGCAACTCGATCCGGAGAGCCCCTATTACATCGGCGACAACCCTACATTCTACGACTGGCAGGACGCCATCCGGGTGAAAAATGCTCTTACCCAAAATTACAACCTCAAGGTTTCCGGGGCTTCAGAATCCGCGGATTACTACGTTTCCCTATCGTACCTGGACCAAGAGAGTGTAATCTTCGGCAACGACCTGCGCCGCTCCAACCTGACGACGAACCTCAATACCAGCATTTCCGATTTCCTGAAGGTAGGCATGACGTACCGCGGCGTATTCCAGCGCACGCTCGCCGAAAGCAGCGGCTCGGATCTTTATTCCGCCGTCAATACCGCACCGTGGCAACCCATCAATGATCCCTCCACCGAGTCAGGTTATGCGCTTCCCTTCGATAGCTACTTTGGTGGGAGTGGTTGGAATCAGGTCCGTCGATATGGGCAGTTAACGCGCTCCAATGTCTTCGCCATTCAGGCCATCAATGATTCGAGGTACGAGCTTCAGCGGAACGCGGGATCCGGCTATATCGAATTGATCCCCCTTACGGGTCTGAGCTTTCGGGGGAGCATCAACGTAGATTACGTGTACCAGTCGCGCCAGCAATTTCGCAGCACCGAATCTTTCCCCTACACCATTAACGCCGAAGATCCCGAAGCACTTGGCGGTGGTGGCTCCCTCGGCCGACTTGGCTACCGCGATAACCGTTTCATCAACTTTCAGCTAGACTTTACCGGAACCTATGACCGGACTTTCGGTAAGCACACGGTAAACCTTCTGGCGGGCATTCAGGACCAGTTCTATAAAAACCCCTTCATCGACGTCAGCACAGACTTTCTGACGACCAACGATTATAGCCGCGTTTTCATTCCCGATAACCGCGCTCAGGTCTCGGGTTTCTCCGGCAGGCAACAGAAATTCTGGTTCGGCTACGTGGGCCGGGCAGGCTACAACTATGATTACAAGTACTACCTGGACCTGTCCTTCCGTCGCGACGCCAGTTCCGGGTTTCCCGACGAAAATCGCTGGGGTAACTTCTACGCGGTCTCCGGTGCCTGGCGTATCAGTAGCGAATCCTTCATGGACGGCCTGACGTGGCTCAACGACCTCAAACTGCGCGGTGGCTGGGGACAGGCCGGCAACGACGAGGCGGTAGTCGGAAACTACGCCTACCTATCCCGGGTATCCGGCACGGGTTCTTACGCCTTCGGCTCCGGGAATGGCGATCCTACGGGTGGCTACCGCGACGCCGTGACCATCAACGACCTACCGAACCGCGATCTGACCTGGGAAACCGTCACCACCAGCTACATCGGCCTGGACGCTACGCTACTCGATAACAAGATCAACGCTACCGTGGAGGTTTACGACCGCACCACCGAGGATATCCTGCAGTTTGTCAACCTGCCACCCACCGTCGGGGTAAGTAGCCCCGCGTACAACATCGGCTCGGTCCGAAACCGCGGTGTCGACCTTCAGCTGGGATATACGCACCGGATCGGGCAGTTAGAGCTGGGGGTGAGCGGCAACGTGTCTTTCGTGAATAACGAAGTACTGGAGCTCTATGACGGCCAACCGCTGTCCACCTCCGGTTACGGTCGGATCGAGGAAGGCCGCAGCATCGGTCACATCTGGGGCTACCGCGTGGGCGGCGTTTTCCAGAGTTCGCAGGAGGTAGCGGATTACTACGCCGGCTTACCGGATAACTCCGTCGGGGATCCCACTTTCGTAGCGCCGGGAGATTTGTACTTCCTTGACCTCGGAGGAAATCCCGATCCGGAGAACCCCAACGAATATTACAGCACCGATCCCGACGGGCAGATCAACAACTACGACCAAACGGAAATCGGCAACAGCATTCCTGGATTCACCTACGGGCTGAACCTGAACGCGAAGCTGATGAACTTCGATCTGAACTTTAGCTTCTACGGAGAAGGCGACGTAGAACGGGTGAACACCTTTTACCAGACCTACGGAACCACTTCGGGTATCGCGCCCCGCTCCACTATCGTCCTGGATCGGTGGACGCCCACCAATACGGGTTCCACCCTGCCGCGCGCCGTAATCGGCGATCCGGCCGGCAATAACCGCTTCTCCGATCGCTTCGTGGAAAGCGCCGCCTTCTTCCGACTCAATACCTGGCAGCTCGGCTACAGTCTCCCCGCCAGCGTGACCAGCGGAACCGAATTCATTTCCAACCTACGCGTCTTCGTAGGCGGGCAGAACAATATCTACCTGACCAGCTGGTCCGGAGTCGACCCGGTGAACGATGCCTACCCCCTTCCCCAGGGCTATTTCGCGGGCCTGAGCGCCAAGTTCTGATCTTCATCATACCCTAGACAAGTCGACAACATGTATAGCAAAATATATACTCCTATTTCTACCCTGCTCGCCTGCGCACTGGTGATTCTTATCGCAGCCTGCGATCGAACGCGGGTGGAAACACCGCCGCTGGGCGTCACCGAAGACAGTTATTTCTCTACCGAGCTGGAATTCGAACGGGCATTATTCAATGCCTACGCAAAAATGACCGACTGGTATTGGTTCGGTGGAGGATCTTCGTCAACGCCAAATATGGCCCCCCTCTTTCATCTGATGGGTGACGATATTACCGAGTCCTCCGGTCCCTACAGCCGCTGGGAACTCTTCTCGGGAATCAATCCGTCCGAAGGCCGGGTCACCTACATGTGGGAAAAGACGTACCAGTTAGTTCAACGCGCGAATCTCGTCATCCAGAAAACCGAGCTGGCGGATCCCGAGGCATTTGACGACCCTTCCTTTCTGGAGGTCCAACGGGGAGAGGCTCTTTTCCTGCGGTCCCTCGCCAATTTTATGCTGTTCAATCTATACGGTACGGCCCCTAATGTCAATCTCCGGTTGACAAGTGAGAACACCGATCAGCCCCGTTCTTCGGGCGTCGAGTTACTCGACCAGATCGTCACCGACCTGCAGATCGCCGCTCCGCTTCTGCCAGATGCTTGGGATGCCCAGAACGTTGGCCGCGTGGATGCCGCCGCCGCCTATGGCCTCCTGACAAAAGCGCTGGTATACCGGGGCAACTACACGGGTAGTGCCGCCGACTACACGGCGGCCGTAAGCGCCTTCTCCAACATTACGGACAGAAGCCTCACCGCGGACTACACCGACAACTTTAACGCACTCACGGAGAATAATAGCGAGTCGCTTTTCGAGTTCCAGGCGTCCGCGGCCCCGGGGGGCGACAACCCCTGGCTGTACAATGACGGAGCTTGGCGCGGAGTGGAATCCATGTCCACCTACTGGGGCTTCTTTACCGTAGCTGCCAACGCGGCCCGCAACAACCTGGTCGGGTCCCCGTGGCGCGTTACGGAGAAGGTGGCTACGACGTACGGCGGCGATCCCCGCATCGCTTTCTTTACAGAGGAGGACCGCAGCTTCACCAAATACGGGAAGGAAGGTCTGGATGTCCTCACCCAGAGCGGCCGACCGGCCTCCCAGAATAACGTCCGGATCCTACGTTACGCCGACGCGATACTCCTGGCGGCGGAAGGCACGGTCCGTTCGGGCGGAAGCACCGCGGAGGCCATCGGGCTCATCAACCAGGTGCGGCAACGCGCGCGCGACTGGGCGGCCGCCGACACCAGCAGTATGACATACACGGTGCCGGAGGATTACGACACCGCCGAATCCGATGCCTCCACCATCCTGGAATGGATCAGGTCCGAACGGCTGATCGAGTTCTGCGGTGAGAAGAACGAGCGGTGGTTCGACCTGAAGCGGTACGATGCGGCGGGCGATATTTCTCTCCAGGGATGGGGCGGTGGCATCGAGGAATTCAGCACCGACCTGTCCGCTGATTTTCAGTTCGAATACCCCAAGAATTTACTGCTCCCGATTCCCCAGGCGGAAATCGACCGCAACCAGGCAATTACGGAAAACAACATCGGTTACTAAACAGCTCTTCTCATGATACATACACCCTTACCCTCGCTACTCTTTTCCGTACTGTTTTTACTTAGCGTATCCCTCTGCTCGCAGTCGAACGTAGTGCGGGTCCAGACGGAAGAAAAGCAGCAGGTCATCGATGGATTCGGCGCCTTCCAGGACGGAACACTCACCCAGGAAGAATGGGTGAAGGATCTGTACCTCAATGACCTGGGGGCCTCCATTTACCGCGTGGATATCGTTCCCCAATTTGTGTCTCCATACTCCGACCTTCGGGTCTACAGTCCCTGGTTTATGGGTAGCTCAGTCGATAGTCCCTTTAACCTGGAGGACCCCGATAATCCCAATGGGCCGGAGGAGAATCGCGCCCGGACATACACCGGACCCGACGACTACTCTCGCGAGTTTGGGGGCGAAAGTGCCCCGATCGCCATTATGGGCCCGGATATAGAGGTCAATAAGGATCTGTTCGTTTATCCCGAAAATGAACTGCTCGAGGAAGGTATGGAGGGCGCAGAAGATCCCTCGGACTTTAAGCTCATCGCCTCCATGTGGTCGCCGGCTCCGTGGTTGAAGATTTCGAGCGGCAACAGCTGGAATCAGAACTGGTTTCCCGGACCCGTACAGGGCACCCCCTGGCCCTTTGTCTGGGGAGGCAATTACGCCGGGGGAATGCTGGATGTTTCCGATGTTCCACTGGCGGTGTTCGACGATTCCGCGCTGAACGGTAGCGGACCGACCTCCGCCCTGACCCAGTTCGCCCGGGGGCTGGCCGCCTACCTCCGCGGCTATCAGGAAAATTATGGCGTCAACTTCTACGCCATCAGTATTCAGAACGAGCTCAATTTCGAACAGTATTACAACAGCGCCACCTATCCCCTTTCCAGCCAGTACATTAAGGCCCTCAAGGCGGCCCGCGCGGAACTAGACCGCTACGACGATCTCCGGGACATTAGGATTATGGGACCGGAGGACCTGCTAGGCAACGACGCCTACGGGATGTGGCAGTACGGCGGTGGTGACGACGTAACTCATAAAAATCTCCAGTACCTTACGGAAATCGCTAAGGATTCGGCGGCGCTTGCCGCCATCGATTTCTTTTGCATTCATGGATACGGGCGTGACGGCGTTAGTGCCGCCGGCGCTACCTCTATTTCCTGGGACTGGTGGGCGAACGGGTGGACCGAAAGCCCCGCCGGCGGCATCCCCGACAGCATTGGAGGATTTAGGTCGTACGGTAAGAAGTCCTGGATGACCGAGACGTCGGGCGAAAACGAAGCCTGGCTGTTCCCAACCGACGGCTATCCGTCACAGGGGGCCTGGAGTCTCGGGTTAAGGATTCACCAAGCCCTGACTACGGGTCGCCAGAGTGCATGGGTCTACTGGACCTTCATTGACGGGGAAGAAGACGGTAGCGTGACTGACTTCGGACTGACCTCCGAATCACAAGGCAATCAATCCGCTAAGTACAATGCCGCCAAGCACTTCTTTAAATATATCCGGCCGGGATCTTACCGCGTGGCCACCAACACGTCCGATTCTACCCTGTACGTCAGCGCCTACACCCACGAGCAAGATGATATGATGACCATCGTACTCATCAACGGTAGTAGGGAAGCCGTTAATCCGGTCGTGAACCTCGCCGGCGCCTCGGCAATCGCGGCAGAATTCTCCGCCTATACCTCGGCTTCCGACGCCTACTGGCAGCCATCGACAGTGACCGTAGCCAATGGGGAATTGAACGTCACCGTACCCGCCTTCGGCATCGTGACGCTGACGGGTACCGCCCTCTCCACTGCCGTCCGGGGAGCCTACCCTACGGACTCTTCGGTAGTCGGATTCCCCGAGCCGAACCCTTCGAGCGGTATCAGTGAAATACCGATTCACCTGCTGGAAAGAGGGAGGGTACACGCTTCCCTACACGACCTCAACGGCAGATTGCTGCGTACGGTCCACGACGAGACATTAGCGGCCGGCGATCATCGCCTCCCCGTCAATCTGCAAGGCCTGCCGTTCGGTATGTACACTTGCCGCGTGCAAACAGCGGGGGGAACGGTCGCACGCAGCATCGTAAAACGATGAGGGTGTACTGCCGGAGGATGCGATTACATCTGTTGCCGGATCAGCTACTAGTCCTGCGCTCCGCCGCCTGCGTATACCGCTAAAACCGCCGCGAGCAAACCTAAGCTCAGCAGCAGTAACAGATCAAGCCGTAGACCGAGTAGCGTATCGGGTATCAACCCGAGCAGCGAGGACAAAAAGAGCAGGATAGCCAACAGCGTAGCAGCCGGCAACAGGCGACCCCCCACTCGCTCGCCCGCGAAGATACCCGTGAAGATCATCGGCGCGAGCAGGGCGGTACCGGCAAAACTGGTCCGGGCGAGCAGAGCCAACTGGTCGCCGGCAACCAGGCTGAAGCCCAGGGCCATTACCGCGAATCCGACGATACCGATCTTGGTAAGCCGCAGCATCGCTCGCTCGTCGTCGGAATTCATGAGCGATCGCATTTCCGTTCCCAGCGCGAAAATCTGGGAATCAGCGGTAGAGATGGCCGCCGCCAGCAGTCCGATGAGGACGAAGGCCGCCAAGGTAGGGGGTTGGTCCACCACCAGGGCGCGACTGAGAAATTCGAAGGCCGTAAGGTCGGGGTAGCGAATGGACCCGTACAAGCCGATGAAGGCCGTGGGCAAGATGACCAGGATAGCAAAAACCCCGACCCCGACCGCCATCCGGTACATCGCCCGGTCCGTCTCCATAATGGCTAGCCGAATGCTTACCTGCGGCTGCGTGAAGGGGATCATCAGTATAGCCACGGCCGATCCGATGAGGAACTGCGGCGTGAACAGGCCATTTGGCCCCGGTACGCTTAGCAGGGCCGGATCCTGCGCTTCGAGCGCGGCGTAACCGGCTTCCAGACCACCGACCTCACCCAGGCAACTTAGTCCCACGACCCAAATGACTACGAGCAGGATCAATCCCTGTATCGCATCATTGTAGATAATCGCCTTCAACCCACCCAGCTCGCTGTAGAGCAGCATGATGGCGACCAGACCTACCGACCACGCCCACACGGGCAGAAAGCCCGGAAAGGCCAGGGCTACGAAATCAGAAACTCCCTTTATCTGAATGGCGACGTAGGGAATGAGAAAGACGAAGACCCCGAAGAAGGCCACCGCTCCGGCCAGTCGGTTGCCGAACCGCAGGTTGAGAAAGCCCGCCATGCCCCAGTAGCCCTGCCGTAAAGCTACCCGGCGAAAGTGGTAGCCGATCCAGATCACCCCGAAGATGAGCGCCATGTCGCTAACGGCCAGGAAGTGCCAGGCGCCGACGCCGTGTACCCGGAAAAGGTCCGGCATGCCCAGTAAGGTAAAGGTGCTAAACAGCGTGGCGGCAAAGGTGAACAGGCCCAGGAAAGTGCTCAGGCTCCCACCCGCGAGTAGATAGTCCCGACTGTTCTCATTGATCCGCCGCTGCCAGACGGATACGCCGATCAGCAAAGCCACGTACACGCAACCGACAATGATCAGGGATTGCAGCATCGGTCAGGCGCCTTCGTTTTCAACCGTTTTCGTGCGCTTACGGCCACCCGGATGGACGGCGGTGGCCACGCCGGTCAGCACGACCATCACGATGCATAGGGCGATGCCACTCCATAGGGTATAGGGCATTCCGGCCAGTCGGGGTCCGGATTGACCGGCGGGCAGAAATACCGGGGTAAAGGCCGTTACCATGATGATGACGGCGAGTGCGCAGCAAATTTTCCAGCCTGTGTGCCCATTCGTGTTTGCCATACCTGCCTGAATATAG
>JBASAV010000171.1:0-2588 GCA_049650785.1 Lewinella sp.
ACCTAAGGAGTAAAGGTACTGCCGGGAAAAAGACAGTGAAATAGAGCCAGCTCCCGATCAAAGAGGCCGGGGGTGGTGGTAAAAGTCTCTTTTTGAGATTGTAGCTGCCCAGCGTACAGGTACTCGAACCACTCGTATTCCGCGTACACCAGTAGGTTTGCGAACGTAGGACGAATCACGGACGCCTCCTCGAAACAAACGTCAACGCCCTGCTGTGATATTCCAACGCTCTCATAGGTAGCCTGTATGTTTTTGGTAACGTCAGCACGCATGGACATGTAGCCACTCCAGAACCGCCCGTGAAAGTCGTTCTCCGAATCGGTAAAATGGGAGGAAAGTGCGCCAAGAACAAGTGAGTCCCTTCGTTGCTGGGTTAACTCGAACAATAAGTCTCCGTCGTGTGACATCCCGCACAGTGCATGGAGGATACGGTGGGTCATTCGTAAGAGATAGGGGGCATCGACATCCCTAGTTCCGTCGGTGGGGACGGAGGAGCCAAGCTGGTCGGTCAACCACAGGTAAGTAATCGCGTGCAAATCCGCATCGCGATAGGTGAGTTCTTCCCGGTAGCGGTCGGCGATTTGTATAGCATGGTTAGCGGGGGAAGTCGACGTAAAAGTGTCATAGGCAAGTTGTGCCGTAGTGGCAGGATGGTTTGCGTACGCTACGGATAGCTGACTGTCATCCGTTGTGAGCTGCCAGTCGAAAACCACGTCAATATCGTCGTCTTGTCCGACAAATACCTCTGTGAAAATTCGGTTCTTGCTAATCGGATGGTAGAACGACAAGGTGACCCAAGCTTCCTGCTTGTCCTCAAAAATTCCTATCGACTCCTCGGTCGTGCCAGTCATCTCCAGTACCGACCAGTCCTCCATCAGCTGATCGCTAATTTCCACCCGGTACCGCAACATCCCACCCGGCGCGCTTACCGATAACGTTCCACCAGCGAGCGGGCACGCACTCAGCAAAAAAGGGAGTAGCAACATTGCGCGGTAACGCGGGGAGAGCAAATCGGTCATCCCCTTAAGATACGGGCTGAACCGAAATCAGTCTTCCTCCCGGATAGGTACGATGATCTCGCGGACCGAAATGCCCAACCCCTGTACGCTCGCGCTATCGCTGGAAAGGCGTACATCTCCGATCAGGCTGTCCGGTAGTCCGCCGGTAAGCGGCTCGGGAGCATACGTGAGGCGCACCAGCAGGTCCTTCAAATCGCCACCGTGCCAGTCGGTCACCGTGCCGGAATAATCCCATCCGAAGCCGGAAAACTCGAAAGAGGTGCCGTTCATTTCCCGTAGTTCCAGCAGCCCCGTTCCAATGGACAGGCCGGTTTCGGCGTCGTACCAGGTGGCTCGCGGGTTGGAAAAGCGAACGCGCAGGGGTTGTTTGTCTTCCCCTAATTCTACAAACAGCTCATCCGGCGTCCCCGGAAAAAGCACGTAGCCGGGAACGGTGGTGCCTTCGCCCGCGGGTAGTTCGCGGCTTTCAACGACGCCACTCCCGTAGAGGTTTTCCATGGTGGCCATGGGCATCCCGGGGGTGATCAGGCCGATGTGCTCCCCGGCGGTGAAGCGGCGGTCACTCTGCGGGGGCATTTCGTCGTCGTAGGTAGCGAAGGGGAATCGGCGTTGTTCCTCGCTCGGTTCGTCTCCGCTTCCCATACAGGAGCAGAGCAGCAGCAATAAGCCTACGATGGTAACGGCCTTTAGCATAGACTGGCATCCTTTCTTTGAAAGACGAGCGAGCCCGGGGAAAGTTCAGGCGGGGATATCTACCCCACCCGCACCACCAGATCATTAGCCTCCACCAACGTCTTCTCCTTCAGCGGTATCAGCGTCACCTCCCCGTCCACCGGACTGGTGATGGTCGATTCCATCTTCATGGCCTCGATCACGAAAAGCGGGTCGCCGGCCTGCACCTCGTCGCCTACCTTGACCAGGATGCGGCTGAGGTTGCCCTGTAGCGGACTACCTACTTCGTTCTCACCACCCGCTTTGACGTGGGCCGCGACCTTGCTTTCCAACGACCGGTCGCGCACGGTAATGCTGCGGGTTTGTCCGTTCAGGCTGAAAAAGACGAGGCGGTTACCCAGCTCGTCGGCGTTGGTCACATTCAGGTATTTAACCGCGATCCGCTTACCGGCACTGAGCCGCACCAGGATCTCTTCATTAGGCTTCAGGCCGTAGAAGAAAGCGGTGGTGGGTAGGTTGGCGACTTCGCCGTATTCCTGCTGGAATTCCTTGAAGTCGGCAAAGACTTTGGGGTAGAGTTGCTGGCTCAGTAAGTCCTTGATGTCCGGCTCTTCTTCGAAGTCGGCCCGATACTGCTCCGCCACCGTGTCGAAGTCTACCGGTTCGAGGTGGGCATTGGGTCGGTCGGTGTAGGGCTCCTCCCCCTTCAGGACCATCTTCTGTACTTCCTTATCGAAGCCGCCCTCGATCTGGCCCAGGTCACCGCGCATCAGGCTCTTGACGCTGTCGGGAAAGTCGAGCTTCTGGCCCCGTTCGCGGACATCCTGTTCGGTGAGTCCGTTGCTGGTCATGAACATGGCCATGTCACCGACCACCTTGGAGGAGGGGGTTACTTTG
>JBASAV010000172.1:0-6637 GCA_049650785.1 Lewinella sp.
GCCCCCCCACGCCGAAGCGAACGGCCATCCGGATGGGGGGCGGAGTGGCATTGACGATGTCGTAGAGTTCTTGCATAGGCTTGGTGGGGAGTCAAAACTCGGGAACGGGTAGCTACCCGTAGGGTTCGCTTACTCAGCCTCTCCCTCGGGCAGTACGTGCAGATGTACGACCTCGATTCGGGTATTGCTAACCTCCAGCATCCGGAAATTGAAGCCCTCGAGCTCCAGACTCTCGTCCTGCTCCGGGACGCGCTCCGCCGTGGTCACGATGAAGCCGGACAGCGTCTGGTAGTCTCCCTCCGGCAGGCCGATCTCGTACTTGTCGTTGAGGTAATTGATCTCCAGCCGGCCACTGAAGCGGTAGTATCCGTTCCCCTCGTCGACGTCCACGTACTCGTCCTCGTCGTACTCGTCTTCGATCTCGCCGAAAATCTCTTCCAGTAGATCTTCCATCGTGGCGACCCCGGCAATGCTGCCGAATTCATCCACGACACAGAAAATGCTCAGTTGCTCCTTCACGGCGCGGTCCAGCAGGTCCGCTACCCGGGTCACCTCTGGGATGAAGGTGATCTCGAGGATACTCTGCCGGATCGTATCGGGAAATTCGAGCAGTTGCTGGTGGTGCACGTACCCCAGTACGTTGTCCGCCTCGCCGTCGATGACGATTATCCGGCTCAGGTGAGTATCGATGAACTTGGCTTCGAGTTCTTCCACCGTGGCGGAAACGTCGATGCTTTCGATCTCCGTGCGCGGGACCATGCAATCCCGTATCCGCACGTCAGCCAGGTTCAGGGCATTACCGAATAGCTTGGTATCGATGGCGGATTCCTGTTCCTCGGAGGTTTGGCTTCGGTTTACGAAATTCTCCAGGTCCAGGCGAGTCAGCACGGTATCGAGTTCCTCACTGGGTCGTTTGAAGAACAGCCGCAGCACCCAGTCGCTCACGGTCGTCATCACGATACTCGGAAACCACAGCAGGGCCTGCAGGAAACGGAGCGGCAACGCCCAGAAATAGAGCGCGTTATCGGAGTACATCCGAAACACGGTCTTGGGAACGTATTCGCCGAAGATGAGTACGGTGATGGTGATGGCCAGGGTATTGATCAGCAGGACGACGATCTCCGTCTCCAGCCCCAGGTAGTTGTTGACCAGCAGGGTTAACGGCACGGTCATCAACGAGGTGAAGGCCACCAGCGCGATGTTGTTGCCCACCAACATGGTGCTCAGGAACTGGGCCGGGCGCTCGAACCAACCCGTCAGGATCCGGCTGCGGGTGTTGTTCCGTTTCTTCTTGAGTTCTACGCGCAGTTTGTTGGCCGAAACGTAAGCGATTTCGGAACCGCTGAAGAGCGCGGACAGCAACAGACAGGCAATTATGGCGATCGCCAGACTCATGGGATTAATTTAGGTAATCTATCCACCAAAATCGATTTCGGTGTTGTCGCCGATGTTGAGGCTGTGCCGCATACCACCGATGCTGGCGTCGTTTCCGACCACCGATTTGCGCAGGACGATGTCGTAAATGCGGGCGTAGTCACCGATGATGCTATCGGAAACGATTGCGTTCTCCAGTTTAGAGTTGGCACCGACGGTCACGTGGGGACCCACAATGCTGTTGCTGATCACGCATTCCGGGCCGATGTGGACCGGGTGAATGATGATGCTGTTATCGTAGGGTGGGGGATCGTCGGTGGCAAAGCCGGGGCGATCCAAAAAGATGGCGTTGGTCTGTAGCAGCACCTCCCGGCGTCCGCAGTCAAACCAGTTGTCGACGCGAATGGTGCGCAGTTCGGTGCCCCACTCGAGCATCCTGGCCAGGGCATCGGTGAGGGGGTATTCCCCGATGCTGCGGATCTTATGTTCGAGGTTATGCGCACAGGCCTCGATGAACTGCTGGACTTCCCGGATCTTGTAGCAACCTACCATAGCGAGGTTCGACTTGGGAATGGTGGGCTTTTCGATGAGCCCGCGGATATTACCCTCCCTGTCCTGCTCCACCACGCCGAACTGCCGCGGGTCCTCCACCGTCTTGACGCCCAGGCAGCTCACCTTCGAGCGGATGAATTCACTCAGGTCCGCATCGATGATCGCATCGCCGAAAAAGATGATGATCTCGTCGGCATCCACGTAGTGATCGCGTGCCAGCCAGATCGCGTGGGCCGATCCCATCCGTTCCTCCTGGTTGACAAACTTCGTGTTGAGCTGTGGGTACACCCGCTCGATGTACTCGCGAATCTTTTCCCCCAGATACCCAATAATAAAAACGAAATCGTTCACGCCGAGCTCGATCAGCTGGTCGACGATGAAACTAATAATTGGTTTGCCCGCCACCGGAATAAGTGGTTTGGGCTGGGTATAGGTCAGGGGACGCAGACGCATGCCCGCCCCGGCAACGGGGATGATGGCTTTCATATGGCTAAGGTAGGTAGGGGCAGTGGTTTGGAGGGGTAGTATCGGCCGGGTTAACGTATTATCGTGCCCAGGCCCAACTGGTTCACTCCGCCGCCCAAATGATAGGTGGTGCGGCCATAGCTCAGGCGAAAGCGTCGGGTGCGCCAGCCGAAGCCGAAACTGTACCCGGCCCCGGACCGAAAATCAACCAGGCGCAATTCGCGACGCAAACCGTGGTTGTAGCCGATACGCAGGCTCAGGTTCCGCTGCTTACCGATCAGCAGCTCCCCGTTGAGGACGAAATGCCGCGCCAGATTATCGAAAAACACGGCACCCGCCCCCGGCGCATTGCCGGTTTGTTCGTCGTTGATGATGATATTGAAATCGTCGGCAGCTTCGGGGTTATCGTACAGGACGTTCCAACGGTCCAGGTAACGGTAGATGACGGAAAAGCGGAAGGGGAGGTACTTCAGCTCCCGGCTCAGCCCGACCTGTAGTTCGAAGGGCATGGGCTCGCGAAAGCCATCGTCCGCATAGTGGCTGAGTTGCCTTCCAAAATTCCGCGCCAGTAACGTAATACCGAAGCGCCCCGACGTGTCGCGGTAGAACAGGCCCGCGTCAAATCCCACACCGAAACTGCCATAACCCGCCAGTTGGGAGCCAATGATCTTCATATTCAGGCCGACGGAGAGCCGGTCCTCGATCTCGCGGGCCGCGCCGACGGTTACGGCAAAATCGCTGGCGCTAAATGAGCCGATGGCCTGCCCCGTCACGTCTCGGCGCACCAGATCGGAGCCGTAGCCTATGTACTGTAGCCCCGCCTGTAACGTCAGGTTCAGATCCTCCCGGTGGCGGGCGTAGGCGAGATAGCTATTGTGGATGCCGGCCGGTACGAAACCGTGGCTCAGGACTACCTGCCCGTGCATCTCTTCGTTTAACAGCGAGGGGTTACGCGCGGCCAGGGTCAGGTCGTCATTTCGGACGGAGATGTGGTGGCCCCCCAGGCCGGCTACCGTTGCCGAGTTCGGCAGGTTCAGAAATTCGTAGGCGGAGATGCCTCCCACCTGGGCGGGTAGCTGGAAACAGAAAAGAAAGGCGAAGGCCCCGGACAGTAGTCTTCTCATCGAGGGTAAGATAGCAAAGACATTCAGGGCGTGGCCTGCTAACTTTCCGTGAGGTCGGGCGGGCGCTCCATATCGGGGGCCGCTTCGGGCGCCTCCCCGCCTTCCTCCGCTTTCCAGCGGGCCAGGCAGATCCCGTCCTCGCAGTCCCTGACCGCTATGAGCGTCCCCTGCTCGTCGAACTGCCAGAGCGTTCCGTTTTCCTTGCCCCCCACGTAGGTGCCGGCCGCACGCGGCTGCCCGTTCTCATACCATTCGCGAAAGGGCCCGTTCTCCTTATTTTCCGACACAGCGACCACTTCCCGGACGCGTCCGTTGGGCCAGTAGCGGATCCAGTCGTCACTCATGATTCCCTCCCGGTACTGTCCGTGCAAACGTAGGTTTCCCGATGAATCGTAGGTGATGTAGTCACCATCGAACTGCCCGCCGCGGTAGTTCTCGATTATTTCCACCTTCCCGTCCGGATAATAAGCGGTACGCTGACCCTCCAGGGCGCCGCCGGCATACATCTCCTCGCTGATGAGGTTGCCCGCCGGATCGTACCGCTTAGAGAAACCTTCCCGCTCACCCGTTTCGGCCGACACCTGGTACTCGGTGCGGTAACCCGCGGCATCCGTTTCTTCCCGTATTTCGGGCGCGGGACCGCAGGTGTAGAGCAATAACGTAAACGGGAGTACTAAACGGCAGACGATAGACATGAGGCGTATTTTATTATATTCGTATATATTAACTCACCTAATCCATGTTCGTCCAAACGCCCCTGTGTCTGCTTGTGTTATGTCTGTGGTCCGCAATCGCAGTGGCCCAACAGACCGAAGCCGAATACTTACTTGATGCCAGCATACCCGTCGACACGGATCGCTACAAGGACATCCGCGGCAACCCTTACCGTTACGATGGCTTCCTCCCTGGCACCATCTATGACAATACCCTGAATGCCTACGAAATCGACTCGCTCAACTTCAACGGTCACCGTAGCGAGTTCGAGTATTACGTAGACGGCGAGCTCCGGTCGCTCAACAACCTGAACTTCCTTCGGGTAGAGATCGTCACCGAAGACGGCACGCAGCACGACTACGGCTGGAACATCGTACAAGCGTTTCCGAATGCATACGCCGAGATACTCTTCGCCGGTGATTTCATTACCGGCCTGGTCGTCTACGAAGTGATCAACGATGAGAAAGTGGTCCAGGACGTGGGCAAGACGCTCCGTCTGCAGCGCTTTAGCCCCAAGACCCACCACTACGCCGTGGTGGACGGCGAGTTGGTATCGCTGAGTAGCAAAGCCAAGCGCCTGGCCGGTGAACTGGGCTTCCCGAAACAGATTCAGCAGCGTATCAAACAACAAAACCTGAAGCCGACCCGGCGCGAGGAGTTGATCGAGATATTAGCCTATGCCGAGGAACTATATGCGGAAAACTAAAGCTGTATGCCGGCGCGCGCCGGTACACCTGATTTGCTTCTTGCTGCTGCCGCTGCTATGCCTGTGCTGCGGTGACCCGGCCCCGGAAGAAGGCACCGAACGGCCCGCCGAGGAACGGTCAGCTATCGAGGAGCGACTCATTACGGAGTTGAGTCCCGTCGACGACCTGGCCGGCCGGCAACGCAACGCGATCATCAACCGCGCGATCGATCAGAACTACGACGTATACGCCGCGCCCGAAGGTTATTTCTACGAAGTATTGGATTCGGGCGAGTTCAGTTATCTCGCGGAGGGTGACCTGCTATCCGTACACTACACCGGTCGCTTCCTCGATGGTACCGAATTTGACGGAAGCCGCAAACGGGGGGACCCGCTGCGGTTTCGGCTGGGTGACCTCATCACCGCCTGGAACCTGGCGCTCCGGCGTGTCCGTCCCGGAGCCCGACTGCGTATTCTCACCCCGAGCAGTTTGGCCTACGGCGCCGGGGGCTTGGTCTCGCCCCGGGGAGATACGCTGGTACCAGCCGACGAACCCCTGGAATTTCTGATCGAAGAGATAAGCATCATGGAAGAGTAATCCGCAATACATGACCCAAACCGACTTTCAGCACCGGTACTTTGCCAATCTGTCCAAGCGCTTCGGCAGCAAGCAGACCATGATCGAAGCGGTAGCCGAGCAACTGCATCTGAGCCGCGATGCGATTTACCGGCGGGTCCGTGGAGACAGCCAACTTACGGCCAACGAGCTGGCCGAACTTGCCGGGACGTACGATCAGCCCATGCCGGACGGGCAGTACCACATTCCCTTCCGCTACAACCGTTCGGAGGTGGAAATCCGCCGACCGGAAGATTACGTGGCCCAACTCGAAGCGCACCTTGGACAAGTGGAGGCGTTGACGGCCCCGCAGTTGTACATCGCTAATCCGGGTATTCCCATCTTTTACGAGATGCTTTACCCGCGGCTGCTGGCCCTGAAGTTGTACGTGTACGGTACTACCTGCTGGAACTTCTCGGCCTGGCGGGACCTGCCTTTCTCTGACACCCTTATCGATCCGCATCTCCTGGAACGGGCCTACCGGATCGGTGCAGCCTCCTTGCATATACCGGGAGTGGAGCTGTGGTCGCTGGGCTTACTCAACACCACGCTCGAACAAATTGAATTTTTACACGTCGCGGGGCGCTACGCCGAGGAGGGAGAGGCACTACGTCTGCTCGATGAAGTCGAAGAGATGGTCGACCATCTGAACCGCATGGCCAGGGCGGGGCGGAAATACGTGCCGGGTGGACAGCCGGACTCATCGAGCATAAGCTTTCGCCCGGTCCACAATGAATTGGCGAACAATGACAATGCTATTCTAATAAAATCAGCCCACCGAAGCAGTCTGTTTGTGGTCTTCCTAACGCCTAATTTCTTACAAACGGAAGACGGTCCGATTTGCGAGATGACCCGGCAGTGGTTTGAAGGCCTGGCAGCCGTGTCGGGCTCTCTGGGTTCGGAGGCTAACAAGTACCGGGAGTGGTTCTTCAGTCGGCTGCGCTCACAGATCGAAGATACCCGTCGCCGCGTACGGGCCGAAACGTTTCAGTAAAGGGATTAGCTAGGCAATTATCGCCTTACTTGCTGCTCGGGCAGTTGATAGCTGACGTCGAAGTCGTCCAGTACGGCATCCAGGATGCGGTCCTCTCCAATCTCATACTTATC
>JBASAV010000173.1:0-12540 GCA_049650785.1 Lewinella sp.
TTAGGCTTCAGATTGCCCGGTTTAATCAGGGAATGAAAAAGCAGCGGCACGGGCACTAAAGGCGTCACTACCGTACTATTGTACCTTCCACTCCAGGAAATTATGGTCCAGTCTTCTCTCGCCAAGCTATTGCTCTCGCCGATCTCCTTGCTCTACGGAGCGGGTGTCGGGTTTCGGAACTGGGCGTACCGACGCGGGATTCTCCGCGGCATATCTTTTTCGGTGCCGGTCATCAGCGTCGGTAATCTTTCCGTAGGGGGAGCCGGGAAAACGCCCCACATCGAGTACCTTATCCGCTTACTCGATCCTTACCTCCAGATTGCTACGCTTAGTCGCGGCTACCGCCGGAAAACCCGGGGCTTTCTGGAAGTTCATGCGGGTATGACGGTGGAAGAAGTTGGGGACGAACCCCTGCAGTACGCCCGGAAGTTTCCCGATGTCATGGTTACCGTAGCCGAAGAACGGGCCTTTGCCATCCCGGAGATTGTTGGTCGCCGGCCGGATACGCAGTTGGTCCTGCTGGATGACGCTTTTCAACACCGGGCCGTAAAGCCGGGGCTGAACGTCCTGCTCACCCAGTACGAATTGCCGTTTACCCGGGATTACCTGTTGCCAAGCGGGCGGTTGCGGGAATGGCGGAGCGGGTACGAGCGGGCCGACGTGATCGTGGTCAGCAAGTGTCCTTCCGGACTCACTCGCGAGGAGGCGGATGCCCTGATCACGGAGATCGCCCCGCAGGATCATCAGCGGGTATTTTTCAGCTACTACGACTATTCCGCGCCCTACTACTTTCTAGACGGTCGCTACCGACTACGCATGGAGGAGGGAATTGACGTGCTGTTAATCTCCGCGATCGCTAATACCGACTATCTGCTTCAACACCTGCGCTCCGTCGCCCGCACCGTTCGCAGTTTGGAATACGCCGATCACCACTACTTCACGGGCAGTGATATGGGTAACCTGAAGCGGCGGTACGACGAACTGGAAGGTCGCCACCGGGCCATCGTCACCACCGAAAAGGATGCTACCCGACTGGCGATCCACCGCGATTTTATCGCTGCGGAAAATTTGCCGGTCTTCGTCCTTCCTACGGAGGTCAAGTTTCACTTCGACGAGGGGGTTAGTTTTAATGGTATCGTCCGCGATTATCTGATCAATTTTGAGGCTTAGGAGCCGATCGTGCTGAAGTAGTTCGGCGGAGTACCCAAAGTTGCCGGCCGGAACAGACTTCCGGCCCGCCGGGGATTATGCCTACTTTGCACCCTTACTGACCTACGCGCTATGTCGAAACCCTTTTTCTGGGTCCTGCACTTTATGAGCCGCTGGATGCTGCGAATTTTCTACCCCTCCATGGAAACGGAAGGGGTGGCCAACGCTAACCATCCCGGTCCGATGCTGCTATGTGGTAATCACCCCAACACCCTGGCCGACCCGCTCATGGCCGGCATTCACCTCGATTATCAGACCTACTTTCTGGCCAACGCCGGACTATGGCTGAACCCCGTCATGGCCTTCGTGATCGATCCATTCTGCGTCCCCGTGGCCCGGCCGAAAGACAAGGAAGCCGGCGCCGACAAGGGAGGAAAGGATGAGGTATTCAACCGGACGTTTGAAGCACTGGAATCCGGTAAGACAATGTATATCGCCCCGGAAGCCTATTCCGAGCTGGAGCGGAAATTGCGAAAGATCAAGGCCGGTGCCGCCAGCCTGGCCCTCGAAGGGGAAGCGCGAAATGATTGGAAACTGGGCGTGACCATGCAGCCGGTGGGGATCAACTATGAGAGCCCGACGACTTGTTTCAGCCGTGCGTTTGTCCGATACGGTGAGCCAATTCACGCAGCGGAATGGCGCGAGCAGTACGAAAAGAGTCCCATGCGGGCCGTACGCGCGCTCACCAACGAGTTGAGCGACCGTATGCAGAACCTCCTTATCCATACCCACGTTAAAACCGAGGAACGGTGTCTGCGAAGACTGGACCGCAGCGTGCAAAACGACCGGCCACTGACCGTGAGTCAGCATCACTACCGGACGAAGAACATACTTACGTGGCTTCGTAGCCTGGCCGCGGAAGACCGGGAGTCACTCTGCGGTCTAGCCGGAAAGTACGATGCCCTGCTACGGGATACGGGTCAACTGGACCTGGAATTCAGCTCGCACCCCCGACGCAAATTATCAGCCGGGTTACTGCTGTCCCTTCCTTTCTTCCTGTACGGTTGGCTCAACCACCTGCCGTGGCTGTTACTGATCCAGGGTATCTGGAAGGCGCTGGGTATTGACCGCGGGTATAAGGCAACGTTTCAGACGTTGACTTCCTGGTTTTTGTTGCCAATCCTGTACCTCTTACAAACGCTCCTTTTCAATCTCCTCTTTCCGGAGGCTATGGGATGGCTTTACCTCCTCAGCCTCCCGGTGTCGGGACTTTTCGCGCTGCGCTACTGGGTTACTTACCGACCTTACTGGGCCGGGCGGTTCAGCGGGAGCGGGCGGTCGGACCAGGAATTGCGCGATCTGCGGCAGCAGTTGATGGATCGCCTCCCCGTATTTGAGGGAACCTTCGAGGCAGTTCGTCCCGCAACACCTATACCCTGATTATGGATCTGACGATACAGATAGGCGTATTCTTCGTTGCCATCGCCGCCCTGCTGTGGTCGAGCGATCGCTTTGTGGAGGCCGCCGAACGGATCGGTCTTTCGCTCGGCATCAGTCCATTCATCATCGGCGTTACGATTGTCGCTTTCGGCACATCCTTACCGGAGCTGGCGACCAGTATCGTATCGGTAATGGAGGGCGCCAGCCAGATCGTCGTCGGCAACGTAGTAGGCTCCAACATCACCAATATCGCCTTGGTCCTAGGACTTACCGCCGTGGTGGTGAAGAACATCGATCTGGAGTATAACCTTTGGCACATCGATATCCCCTTTCTGTGGGGGAGTGCCTTCTTACTCTACTTCGCCGTTATGGACGGTGATTTGAGCCTTTTTGAGAGTGCGCTCTTTTTAGGGGGGATCGTCATCTTTCTGTCCTACAGCCTCAAGGATCAGGATAAGCCGGACAAGGAAGATCGCCCACCCGCCGGGACCAAGGATTACTTGATGCTGTTATTGGGCGGGGCCGTAGTAAGTGTGTCGGCTACTTACGTCATTGATGCCATAACGAATATCAGCCTGATTCTCAATATTGCGCCGAGTGTCATCGCTCTATCGGCCGTTGCGGTGGGTACCAGCTTGCCGGAGGTAGCCGTGAGCCTGGCGGCAGCCAGAAAGGGGAAAGCATCCATCGCGGTGGGTAACGCCCTGGGCTCCAACATCTTCAACACCTTCATCGTCATGGCAATCCCCCGTTTGATCGGGCCGTTATACATACCGCAATCAATCATAGACGTCTATCTGCCGCTCATGATCGTTATGACCGTCCTCCTGGGTGTGATGAGCAATAATCGCAAGATCACCCGCTGGGAGGGCTATGTTTTACTGTTGTTTTACGCTTGGTACTTCTCCGCGATCATCCAGGAAGCTGGTTAGGTTGTTAGATTTTCCACGTTTAGCTTGCCGATCGTTGGAAGCACCGCCTCCCATATTTCCATTCTAAGGTCGGTCATACTGAGAATGGGATAAACCGATAGCCCCGCGATCCGCATTGCCGACTAAAAGACTAAAAGACTAAAATCTAAAACTCTAAAACGCTACCGGACTAATTCTACCCCCACGTGACAGAAGCACTAGGGCGATAATTTATCTTTGTGGCCGTTTCGACCCCATCTATGCTGCAGCATTTTCACATTCTTACCCTTACCCACCGCGATGCCAAACTCAAGGAGATCGGCGAGTTGGTGACCGCTTTCGAGGGCGGTATGGGGCTGCAGGAGCATTTGACCCGGCTGCGGGAATCGGGCTTGATGAAAGAGGTATTCTACGCCGCGACCTGCAATCGGATTCTACTGCTCTTTACTACGGATTTGGCGGTTGATGACGAATTCCGACGCCAACTCCTTTCTTACCCGGAACCTGCCACCTCTAAGCTTCGGCACTTCAACGGACTCAAGGCTATTCGTCACCTTTACGAGGTTGCTGGCTCCATCGATTCCCTAGTGGTCGGAGAGCGTCAAATTCTCGGCCAGTTGCGGGAAAGCCAGGAAACCTGCCGTAACTGGGGCCTGATTGGCGATGACCTCCGCATCATTACCAACCAAGCAGTACTCGCGGCTAAGGATATCTACGCTAACACGCGCATCGGAGAGAAGTCGGTTTCGATCGTTTCGCTGTCCATGCAGGAATTACAGCGCCACGTGCCAAGCCGGCGGTCCCGCATCCTGATGGTGGGTGCCGGCCAGACGAACGTCTTGGTAGCCAAATTTCTGCGGAAGCAAGGTTACAACGATGTGACGGTGGCCAACCGCACATTAGCCCGTGCCGAGCAACTGGCTTCTGGATTCGAGAACGGTAAGGGTATTCAGCTCGACCAGTTGGATACGCATACCCGCGGATTTGATGTCCTTTTCGTTTGCACGGCGGCCGCCGAAGCCATCATCACACCGGCTCGCTTCGAGCATTTACTGGCGGGAGAGGACGCCAAAGACAAAATTGTAGTCGACCTCGGTGTTCCCGCTGACGTTGCCGAAGCTACCGTAAAGGCCTACGCCTTTACCTACATCGCGATCGAGCATCTCCGCACGCTGGCCGGAAAGAATATGGATTTTCGCCGCCGTGAAGTCGATCTGGCCCACGATATCCTCGATCGGCACCTGAAAGAAACGGAAACGATCTACCAGACCCGGCTAATTGAGCGCGCGATGGTACACGTACCCGGACAGATCAAAGAGATTCGCCATAATGCCGTCAACAAGGTTTTCCGCAAGGAACTGGAAGACCTCGATCCGGATGTACGGGAACTCATGGACCGCATGATGCTCTACATGGAAAAGCGGTGCATCGGCATCCCGATGAAGGCCGCACGGGAGGCTGTCCTGGTCAAGACTACGCCGGCTCCCGCTGTTCCTCAAACTGCCGGCGAATAACCTCCTGCACGGAAACCCCCTCGATTTTTGATTCCAGCCAGCTCGGTATATCCAGGTAGGTGAAGGGCCGGGACTCAAAGGGTTTTTTAGCTACCCGATCCAGCCGTTTTTTCAGCTCGACGAACTCATCGTGCAGATCTTCCTCACGAATGCGAGGAATACGGCGCAGAAAGCGGAAGATGATCTGTTGGGTTTCCTGTAAGTGCTCCACCTTCGAGAGGAAGCGGTAAACGCTTTTCACTTGGTACTCCACCAGTTGCACGTTCCCCATTTCGAAGTGACAGATCAGACTAAGGATGCGTGCGTAAGCCTGGATGTCGGACCGGTAGTTGGGGCTTCGCTGGTTGATGATGAGGTTGAGGTAATCGATTGCCGCATCGTTATCACCACTGCCGAAGTAAAGGCAGGCGATGCGGTAATAGAAGATCATGTTTCGGTGGTCGTCCCAATTGTAGCGGTTGTCCCCGATAACTTCCATAACCTGCGGTACCAATCCCAGGCCCTCCGTGAAGGTGCCCTCCATGTAGTGCCGGCGAATCTGGTGGTCGAACTGGTAGAGGTGATACAGCCCGGCCACGTTGACGTTATTGGTCAGGTCGAACTGATGGGGGAAGAGATCGAGACTGTGTAGCTCCTCCATGAATTTGTCGTACTGCCACATATTGAAGAGCGTAGCCAGGTGGTTGTGTACGCCTTTGAGGTACAGCGGTGCATTGGCCTCGATCATCTTGGGTGATTCCCGGAACAGGTCGACCCAACGCTGCGTGTAGCGGTAACAGAGGGGATATTCCTGGCGAATCAGGTGCATCCAGGTATAGCTCTGGCAGTAATAGACCTTTCCCCAGAAATCCAGTTTGTCGTAATCGTCGCCCGGTAAGTTTTCCTGAAAGAAAGTGCCCACCTTGCGGAATTCTTCTTCGTTGCTGACCAGCCCGTTCGTGAGGTACAGTCCGTAGAGACGTAGCGAGAGATTGGAGTAAGCGTTGCTGCTTACGATCATATCGGTGAGCGATTCACACTCCCGGCTTAACTCTTCCGCGCGACCTTCGAGGCTGCGGGTGATGTATTGTCCCTCAATCAATTTTTCAAACTGAGCGGTTTCCAGGGCGATGGTGTGCGACTCGATATCAACGGCTCGCTTTTTGACCTTTTCCAGAATATCCAGGGCTTGACGGTATAGTCCCTTATTGTATAGAATGCGGGCGTAGTCCAGGTTTTCCCGCAGGGTAATTTCGTCGTCCTTATTTCGGTTGAGGAGGCGGAGGCTGGTCAGCAACTGCTTATAGAGATGGGCCTTCAGGTTGCTGAGCTGCGACTTTTTTATACCTTCGATCCGCTTTAGAAGGTAGCCTTCGTCGTATTCCCCGGTGCGCTCTAAAATGTCGAAGAGTTGCAGAAAAAGAAGCTCGCTATTGGTCTGTTGGTTCCTTTTGACGAACAGGCGGAAGTGCCGCTTCTCCGCGCGATTGAGGGAGGCAACCAACTTTAGCAAGTCATCGGTCTTCTGCTTAGGCATTGTATAAACTGTTTCAGTAAATTGCTGGGAGACAAAGCCTTAGTAAACATTTCCTTCGCCACCCACGTAGCAATCTGTAAGATTAGTTGGGGAGTCGCTCCCCCGAAATCATCGGAGATGCGTTAATTTTATGTGATCGACAACGCGTTGTTATAATAAGCCCTAAAGATATAATAAGCCCGTAAACCAGGCCGCATCTGACATGAATACGAACCAAGTACATATATTCGATACCACGCTTCGCGACGGCGAGCAAGTTCCGGGCTGTAAGCTCGACACCCGCCAAAAGGTGGCGATCGCCAAACAGCTCGAACTGCTGGGAGTCGACGTTATTGAGGCTGGTTTTCCTATTTCCAGCCCGGGAGATTTCAAATCAGTCGCTGAAATTGGTAAAACCGTCAAGGACGTCGTTGTCTGTGGCCTGACCCGGGCCGTAATGAAAGACATTGACGTAGCGGCCGAAGCCCTCAAAACGGCGCGTAATCCCCGCATCCACACCGGCATCGGCGTAAGTGAAAGTCATATCCAGTACAAATTACGGACTACACCGGACAAAATCATCGAGCGGGCCGTGGCGGCCGTCAAGCACGCTAAGCGTTACGTTGAAGATGTGGAGTTCTATGCCGAAGATGCCGGTCGGGCGGACACTGAATTTCTGGCTCGCGTTATCCAGGCCGTCGTAGATGCCGGAGCTACCGTACTTAATATTCCGGACACAACGGGCTACTGCCTCCCCCAGGAATACGGCGCCAAAATCGCCTACTTGCGCGACAATGTGAACGGCATCGAGAAGTGTATCCTCAGTACCCACTGCCACAATGATCTCGGCCTGGCCACCGCTAACTCGATCGCGGGAGCACAGAACGGGGCCCGTCAAATCGAATGCACCATCAACGGTATCGGTGAACGCGCCGGAAACACCTCACTGGAGGAGGTCGTGATGATCATGCGTCAACACCCCGCGCTGGACCTCATCACAAATATCAATTCCAAACTGCTGCTGGAAACGAGCCACATGGTAAGTGACGCCATGGGCATGATGGTGCAGCCTAATAAGGCGATCGTTGGCGACAACGCCTTCGCCCATAGCTCTGGCATTCATCAGGATGGCGTGATCAAGCGACGCGATACCTACGAGATCATTGACCCCGCGGAAGTGGGTGTCGACCGCTCCAAGATTGTCCTGACCGCCCGGTCCGGTCGTGCCGCGCTGGCCTATCGCTTTAAGAATCTGGGCTACAACCTTACGAAGGTGCAGCTGGATAGCCTCTACGAGGAATTCCTGACCATCGCCGACGAGAAGAAGGAGGTGGAAGACAACGATCTGGAGCAGATGATGGAGGGCGTTGCTGCTGCTTAAGTCGATGCTGTTCTTTAATGCTTGAGGGTAAAGCCAACTGTGGACTTGCCGCTATTGTTCCTGGTTTTCGGGGTCGCATACCCGGGTAGAAGTATTGCTTCCCGGAGCGAATAGCCATATCCGAAAAGTCATCTTCTCCTGCGCTCCGGCGCCCGCGTTTGCCCGTTGGTATGTTAACTCCAGGTTAATTTTCATCACCTCGTCGGACGAATAATCGTCCGACCACTAGCGGTCGGACCATTTTCGGCGCGACCAAGGGTAAGGTAGTAACCGGAGTTCCGCACTTTTCCGAGTACCCATCCGGGAGGGTCCCGGTCCCGTCCTTCTTATCTTTGCCTACCCGATGCAGGTAAGCCCGGTGTATATCCCCGGCTAACCCATAGATCGGACACCGTTAACCGAGAATCTTTAACCTCCATGTCCACTCTCTTCGATAAAGTCTGGGACGCCCACGTGGTCACCCAAGTGCCCGGCGGAAACCAGGTCCTTTACATTGACAAGCACCTGATCCACGAGGTCACCAGCCCACAGGCCTTCAATGGTCTGCGCGACCGGGGTATCCCTATCCTCCGCACCGACCGTATCGTAGCCACCGCCGATCACAACGTGCCGACCAAAGATCAGGACAAACCCATCGCGGAACCCCTGAGTCGAAAGCAGGTGAATATGCTCACCAGCAACTGCGAAGAATTCGGGGTGGAGCTGTATGGACTAGGTCACCCTTACCAGGGGATTGTACACGTCATCGGACCGGAATTGGGCATCACGCGTCCGGGCATCACCATGGTCTGTGGTGACAGCCACACCAGCACCCACGGGGCCTTCGGCGCGATCGCCTTCGGTATCGGTACCAGCCAGGTGGAGCAGGTAATGGCTACCCAGTGCGTACTGATGAGTAAGCCCAAGAGTATGCGCATCACCATAGACGGCGAGTTGCAGCCCGGGGTGACCGCCAAGGACCTCATTCTATACGTCATCTCCCAGTTGGGTACGGGGGGCGGCACCGGCCACTTCGTGGAGTATGCGGGCAGCGCCGTGAAGGGCCTGAGTATGGAGGGGCGTATGACCATCTGCAATATGAGTATTGAGATGGGTGCGCGTGGCGGCCTGATCGCGCCCGATGAAACCACCTTCGAGTACATTAAGGGCAGGGAATTCGCCCCCATCGGCAAGGAATGGGACGATGCCGTCAGTTACTGGCGTACCCTGCCTTCCGATGCAGATGCCCCCTTCGATACGGAATACACCTACCACGCGCAGGACATTCCGCCCATGATCACCTACGGTACCAATCCGGGCATGGGCATGGGCGTCACGGAATCCATTCCCACCAAAAGCGAAATCCACGGGGATGCGACCCTCAAGAAAGCCATGGAGTACATGGGCCTTGAGCTGGGTAACCAGATGGAGGGCATGCCGATCGATTACGTATTCATCGGTTCCTGCACCAATAGCCGGGTGGAGGACCTGCGTCTGGCCGCCGGGTTGGTAAAGGGGCAAAAGATCCACGAGAACATCACGGGCATCGTGGTGCCCGGCTCGCAGCAGGTGGCTAAGCAGGCCATCGCCGAGGGGTTGGACCGAGTCTTTACCGACGCCGGCTTCGAATTCCGGGGGGCGGGCTGCAGCGCCTGCCTCGGCATGAACGAGGACAAGATCCCCGCCGGCCGCTACTGTGTTTCTACTTCCAACCGCAACTTCGAAGGCCGCCAGGGCCCCGGTGCGCGGACGATACTCGCCAGCCCGTTGACCGCCGCCGCGGCCGCCGTAGCCGGTAAGCTCGTTGACGTTCGCAAACTGATCTAATATACCCACACCATGCAAGCCTTTAAAAAGCTTACTTCGACGGCCGTCCCACTGCCAATCGAGGACATCGATACCGACCAGATCATCCCCGCCCGCTTTCTGAAGGCAACCACGCGCGAGGGATTCGGTGATAACCTTTTCCGTGACTGGCGCTACGATAAACTGGAGCATCCCCGCCCCGACTTCGTTCTCAACAATCCGACCTACTCCGGGGAAATCCTCGTGGCCGGCTCCAACTTTGGCTGTGGCTCCAGCCGGGAGCACGCCGCCTGGGCACTGGCCGACTATGGTTTTCGGGTCGTGGTATCGAGCTTTTTCGCCGATATCTTTCGGGGCAATGCCCTCAACAACGGCCTGCTTCCCCTCATCGTACCTCCGGCGGTACTCGACGAAACCTTTCGCTCCATCGAGGCCAATCCCGCCGCCCGCTTCACCGTCGATCTGGAGGCGCAAACCTTCAAGAATGAGGAGACCGGCACGGTCACGAAATTTGAGATTGACGAGTACAAGAAGACCTGTATGATCAACGGGTATGATGACATCGATTTCCTGCTAAGCCAGCGGGAAAAGATCGAATCCTACGAAACCAATCGCGTAGACTACAGTCTCTAACCACCGACAACTGACAACTCACGTATGAGTGATTTTAATATCGCCGTTCTCGACGGAGACGGCATCGGCCCCGAAGTAATCGCCGAAGCGATCAAGGTCCTGGATAAGGTAGCCGGTCTATACGACCACCAGTTTACCTATACCTACGCACCGGTCGGAGCCGTGGCGATCGACCAGACCGGCGACCCCCTGCCGGATGATACCCTGGCACTCTGTAAACGATCGGATGCGCTGCTGTTCGGCGCCATCGGTCATCCCCGCTTCGATAACGATCCGACCGCCAAAGTGCGCCCCGAACAGGGCTTGCTCAAACTGCGGAAGGAACTCGGGCTTTACGCCAATTTGCGCCCCGTGGCCGGATACGCCGAACTGGCGGATTTAAGTCCACTCCGGCCCGAAAGGATGAAGGGGGTGGATATGCTGATCGTACGGGAGCTGACAGGGGGCATCTACTTCGGCGAGAAGGGGCGCAAAGACAATGGCAACACCGCTTACGATACCTGCACCTATACCCGCATGGAGATCGAGCGAATCGTGAAGATGGGCTTCGCGGAAGCACGCGCGCGCCGGGGTAAACTCACCCTGGTGGATAAGGCCAACGTCATGGAAACCAGCCGGCTCTGGCGGGAAATCACCCGCGAACTGGCCACCGAGAACGACGACGTGGAGCTCAATTTCATGTTCGTCGACAACGCCGCCATGCAGCTTATCCTCAACCCGGCCCAGTTTGACGTGATCGTCACCAGTAATATGTTTGGCGATATCCTGTCGGATGCCTCCAGTGTGCTGGCCGGATCGCTGGGGCTCTTGCCATCCAGCAGCATCGGTTCCAAAGTCGGCATGTTCGAGCCCATCCACGGCTCCTGGCCGGAGGGGGCGGGGCAGGATCGCGCCAATCCGGTAGCCGCCATTCTGTCGGCGGCCATGATGCTCGATCATCTCGGATTGCGGAAAGAGGCGGGCGCCGTGCGCAGGAGCGTGAACCGTACGTTAGGGGAGGGCGTCGGCACCGAGGATCTTAATCCGCGGGAACGAGTCGGTACCCAGGCTTTTGGCGACCGAATCGCTGATGCCGTTCAGCCGGGCGCATAGTAGAAGGGTACGTGAACTTCTGACCTCAGTTCCCTTGACGTGATGGTATCCCGGGTACGCGTCTGCATTTGGCGTAACGTAAGTTGATGAAGGCCGGGCGGAAGGGTGTCAATCGGCACGAATTTTATGATCTCCTTGTATGACGTCAATTCAGATTCGGTAAGCAGCGCGTCATCGAGGCCGATTACTACCCCGTCAAGTACCAGTTCCATTCCGCTCGTGAGGCAATCCATAACCGGTCGGGTTAGCTCTACATGATTAGACGCTAAGCTGTCGGGCGCTTTATAAAAGCCTACCTCGCTGTTGTCAAACAACTCCGAATGAATCGTGCTTTCGTAGTGCTTTGGCAGGTCCTCACATTGCTGCGCTATCACATCTTCGTACATATGAAACAAGGGAAGGCTCACCCGTAGCGGTGATGCCCGGATGATCTGTGCGGGTATGACGATCTCCCCAATAGCGGGTTTGTTCGGATTGCTGTCCTGGTAATGATCCGGGTCTAAAGTAAAGGCCGAGTTTCGGTCTTCGGTTATGTATTCCCTGGCTACGTATTTGTTCGGACTGACTTCTAATGTCAAGGCATACAGACTAAGCCCTAGGTATGGGATCAGCATAACTATCAGCCAACGCCCACCCCGGCGGTTGAGCAGATTGTAATACAGTGGTCGGTAGATACGGGCAAACGTAATCCAGCCGAACAGGCGGTACATTGGAAAGTAGACGTACGAGAACCAGCGAAAGCGTTTCAACCAGCCACCCGTAAGGAAATCGATCAGGTACACGATACCAAACAGGCTGATAATGGCAATCAAGAGACCCAGCGTCACCACCGCCCAAGTGACTCCGGTAACCTGCGCTATACCAAGGGCCAGAATGACCAGAAACAGCGTGACCGATATAAAACTCAACGTCACGATGATGAGCAAAAACGTAAAGGCAAACACCAGGCTCGCGGTATCGTCGAGGCGATTGATGTACAGATCGAAATTTCCGCTGCGGCGGCGCAGAAAACGCTCGAATTTTGGTGCCAGTTTTCTTCTTGCTATTACGGTGCGTCCCATTACCGACCGCGAACCGATCGCTCCGATCCAGAGGCACCGCAGGACTACGTGAAAGAAAAAGTTGACGAGAGTAATGACG
>JBASAV010000174.1:0-6119 GCA_049650785.1 Lewinella sp.
TGCCCGCGGTATCCAATACCGCCTTCTCGTGGGGCGGCATGATGGGCACGGAATACATCATCGATCCGGAAAACGACGTAATTGCCCTGTTCTACATCAATATGTGGGAGCGGGAGCCGCTGTATCACCCGTTTCTGGCGCAGGCTTATGCATTGGCGGCTAAGTAGCGCAGCTGTGCCCGGCCCATCAATTCAACCCTTCCCACCACCGGGCAAATACCTGAGTGGTATCCTTTAGCTCGACGACCTCGCCGATCATTGGGGTAACCAGGGGGATATTAAAATCCTCGTTGAGCTCGGTAATTTTCCGGTAGGGCTCGTCCCACGGATGGGCGGCGAGGGTGAATTTGGACGAATGGACGGGAAAGAGTCGCCTGGCGCCTAAGTCACGCGCCGCCTGTAGTACTTCCCCGGGGTGATTGTGCAGGTACCTCCAGGCGTCATCGTACTGCCCATTGTCCAGCATAGCGAGGTCGATCGGGCCGTGCCTTTTACCAATATCCGCGTAGTGCGCATCGTAGCCACTATCTCCACCGATGTATACTTTAAGGCTCGGCGTTTGCAATACATACGAAGCCCAGAGGGTATTATGGGTAGAAAGCGCCCGGCCGGAGAAATGGCGCGCCGGTTCGACGTAGACCGTGAAATCAGTATCCAGGTCCACCTGCTCGTACCAGTCTTTTTCTACGATCTGGTCCGGTTTATATCCCCAGCGCTCGAAATGGGCACCTACCCCCAAACCGCAAATTACCTGTCCGATCTTCTCGCGCAGGCCAACCAGCGTTTGGTGGTCGACGTGATCGTAGTGGTCGTGGGAAATAAAAAGGTAATCGATCTCCGGCATATCGGCTACCGAATAGATATCCGTTCCCGCGTAGGACTTTGTGGTTCCGGGAATCGGGGAGGCATTGCCACTAAATACCGGGTCCACTAATATGCGCTTACCGTCAATTTGCAGATAGTAGGAGGAATGCCCGAACCACACCAGGACATTGGCATCCGGTGGGAGATTCCGTAAGTCCGTTTTTACGGAGGGTACGGTATCGGTAGGGTAGTGCCGCGGTATACTCTTGAAATAATTATCGTAGATAACGGTGACGTAATTGGCTTCGCCCGTAAGTTGGGGTGTTTCGCTGAGGTTTTGGAATTTCCCGTCCCGGAAATTAGGTGATTGTCGGATCCGTTCGAGCCGCTCGCCACTCGGGCTTTGGCCAAATTGGTCCTGCCGGATAAACAGGGCGACGGCTGCAACGAGCATCCCGATGAGCACTACGGTGACAAGCATTATTCGGATTATTATTTTCATCGTTCAGGTCATTGCTTTCACCCCACCGACTCGATCTCCACGTAGAAGATCAGATTACTGTTCGACGGTATCCCCTGCCCGCGCCCCTTCGGCCCGTAGCCCAGCTTGGCGGGGACGAAGAGCGTAGCCTCATCGCCCCACCGGAGCAGGCTCATAGCCTCGTCCCAGCCGGGAATGACCTCCCCGGCACCGACCAGGAACCGCACCCCCCGCGGGCTGCTGAATGACTCCTCAAAAACGCCCCGCTTACGCTCCAGCATGCCGACGTAGTGTACCTCCACGCGCTGGCCCACCCGTGGCTGGATGCCTTCCCCCGCCTCGTGAATCAGGTAGCCGAGCCCACTTGGCGTGCGAATTGGCTCGAGCTTTCCGTCCAGGTATTCCCGGCGGACGTTCTGCGCAAAGGCGATGCGTTCAGTGGCGCGGGCCTGGAGCTTGGCTTTGGTGGGTTTCTTCATCGATTAGTCGTCCAGTTCTACGGTGATCTTTTCCTTCACGATACCCTTTCCACCCACCATCAGACTATTGATTTTGTCGTTTTGCTGGTCCAGGTCCACGATGATCAGGCTTTTGGAAGCTTTCTCCATGAACTTACCCTGCTGGATCTTGAATCGCGCTTTTTTGATTTTGGCGACGTCGCGCAGGTAACAGGCCAATGGACCAGCCGCCATGCCCGTTCCGCTCTCTTCCCTTATGCCGTAGTGAGGGGCGAACATGCGGGTGGTCGCGTCCAGGTCTTCGCGTTCGGTGTCCGTGGTGAAAACATAGTAGCCAATCAGGCCGAGTTGCTCACTGATCTCGCCGATGCGATCGAAGTCGGGCGACAGTTGGGTCAGCACCTGGCTCGAAGTCACCGGGATGATGAGAAAGGCATTTCCCGTATTCACCACTTGCACGGGGAGGTCGGTTACGAGTTGGCTGCTTTCCAGCCGCAAGGATGTGAGAATGCTTTCTAGCTGGTCCTTCACCTCCGTGTAGGTAGGCGCGGTCTGCTCCATGAAGGCCAGCTCCTTCGTCAGTTTGATCTGGCGGTTTCCATCGATGGTTTCCTTGGAGGACTCCTCGGTCGTTAGTATCCCCTGCTGCTTGAGATACGAGAACGCGGCTATCGTCGCGTGACCGCAGTGGGCGATTTGCTTGTTGGGCGTAAAGAAATCGATCCTATAGTCGGCCGAATCGGAACGCGAAATGAAAGCCGTTTCCGACAGGCCCACCTTCCGGGCTATCTGTTGTTTCTGCTCGGTAGAGAGATCGTCCGCGTCCAGCACCACCCCGGCCGGGTTGCCACCTTGATTGTCTTCGGCGAAGGCGCTGATAATTTGAACGGGGATACGTTTTGAAGAGGGCATGTCGATACGGTTTAGTTGAACCAGATTACCCCTATGGAACAACGTGAACCGTAGCTCATGTACAGATGGTTAGAGAATCAAATTCCTGGCTTAATCATCCACCGCCGCGCCCCCAGAAGCCGGAACTTCCACGCGGTTTGATCCTTCGACGTACCCTGTGTTTGTTTCATCAGGATACCGATGAGCTCCTCCTCCGGATCCGCGAAATACTGGGTGTTGAAGTAGCCGCCCCACTCGAAGGTCCCCTCACTGCTGCCGCCGCCCCGGCCCTGTCCGATCTCATTGACCAGACCGAAGGCCAGCCCGTAATTGGCGCCGGGACCCCGTAGGCGAGCGACCTGGTTAGACATGATCGCCTGCACCGTCGTGCGGCTCAACAACCGGACCCCGTTCAGCTCGCCCTCATTCAGGTACATCTGGAGGAAGGTGGCGTAATCTTCGGCCGTACTCGACAGGCCCGCCCCGCCGGAAAAGAAGCGCTTGGCCCCCTTGACGGGATAGTCAGGGTCGTAGAAGGTCGTCGGGAAGTTTTCCCACCCCTCATCGGTTGGCTGCTGTATGGTGACGAGCCGGTCCTGCTTCCCGTCCGGCAGGTAAAACCAGGTGTCCTCCATTTCCAGTGGCTCGAAGATGTGCGTCCGGAAGTACTCGTCCAGGGGCATGCCGGACATGACCTCGATGAAGTAGCCCAGGACGTCCAGGCCCTCACTGTAGATGTATCGCTCTCCGGGGTCGCTGTGGAGGGGCAGCGCAGCCAGCTTCCGCACGCTCTCCTCGATCGAGATATCCTCGGTGGTGAACAGATCGGTTACACCGGCCTGCTCGTACATACGCCGGAAGCGGGGGTCTCCGTCAATGACGCCGTAGCCAAGACCGGAAGTGTGCGTCAGCAGGTGGCGGATCGTGATGGGAGATTTGACGGGGCGGGTCTCGAAGGTGCCATCCTCGTAGAGCGTATCCAGCACGCCGGTCTCGGAGAACATCGGCAGGTACTTGGCGATCGGGTCGTCGAGTTGGAACATCCCCTGCTCCCACAGCATCATCACGGCGGTGGAGGTGATGGCTTTGGTTTGGGAGGCGATGCGGAAAATGGCGTCGGGTTCCAGTTCTGATCCTTCCGCGGATGCCTCGCCGAAGGCCTTGTGGTAGACGATCTTTCCGCGTCGCGCCACTAGGGCTACGGCTCCGGGCACTTCGTCTTCCGCGATGGCGGTGGTCAGCATCTCGTCGATCCGGGCTAGCCGTTCGGCGGACATGCCTACCGTGGCGGGATCGGCGGTGGTTAGGGGCGGGGACTGCTGCCTGGAGATGGTCTGGGCGGCAAGGCAGAAGGAGAATAGCAGAATCAGCGAGGCGACGGACACGCAGCGGAGCATTGGTAGGAGATTGGTTTGCGAGAAGGTACGCTGTTTCATCGCTCTGATCCAGACTAATGCTCATTCCGTGGCTATATGAATGCCCGTAATGGTTCCCGGATCAATTTCCTTAAGCGGAGTAGTATTTAGGATGGCGTGATTTCCGTCCTAAGACACATTGGTGCTTAAAGTATCCCCTTGCGACACTACAGTGGCTTCCAGTCGATCCAATGCCGACCCCCACCCATTGTAAAACCCCATTTCTTCCTGCTGCTTGCAGTACTCCGGAGTCCCGTGGATCACACTGAATGTGAACTTGGTTTTTGCTCCATCTGCCTTAAAGTGCGTGTGCAGCTCGACACCTTCCGTCATGGGTTTGAAGTCCGCCGAAGAGACGATCCGCTCCAGTTTGACGATCTCTTTGTAGACACCCTCCGATACGAATTCACTGCCGTCCGGCATCGGCATGACGTATTTCCACCGGCCGCCTGGCCTGAACTCGTGGGCGATGACGTTTACTGCCATCCCCTTGGGCGCCCACCATTTGGTGATGTGTTCGGGTCGGGTCCAGGCGTCCCAAACGACTGGCAGGGGCGCATCGAACGTTCTTTCGATGGTTAATGTCCTATCCGTTAGCTTACTCATCCTTGTCATTTTTGGATTGCAATTCGTTGATGTACTGCTCGAAGGAGTCGATCCGGTCTTCCCACAGCTTATGGTATTGGTTGATCCACAGAAAGGCGGGTATCAATTCTTTTGGTTGGATCAGGCAGATACGCTCCCTCCCCTTCTGGTTGAAGTATACCAGGCCGCACTCGTTCAATATCTTGAGGTGCTTCGATATGGCAGGACGGCTGATGGCGAACTTGTCGGCTACTTCGTTGACGGTCAATGTTTCGGTCGCCAGGATTTCGAGAATCTCTCTCCTGACGGGGTCAGCGATGGCCTGAAAGACATCTCTTCGCATAATTCGCGTAACTGTTCGGTTACAAATATATGTGTAACTATTTGGTTACGCAAAATATAGCCTCAAAAATTATCGTGATAAGTGTGGTGTACTTGGGGGGGAAAGCGAGTCAGCGTCGACAGAAGTAGAACTATTCGCATCGGAGCTCATACTCATTCCCTCGTTAGGGTGAATTTCGTCTTTTTATCGGCGGTCACAATTCCGGTTGATTTAATGCTCATGATTCCGTCGTACGTAATCCAACGACCGGCGTCAACCGAAAATTCAGCTTTGGCTTGGTGGGAAATCTCCATTTCCGTTTTCGATTTTCCGCCCTCGTCTGCAAACATGGGCACGCTGAATTCCCCCTTTACGTATTCGACAATATTGTACTGAATTACGGCCACGGTCTCTCCATTGGCTTCTCTAATGTCAGTCAGCGTAACTTCATTTATTCTGTAGGAACTATCACACCGAAAATTTGCGTCATTCGAAATCAAGCTTACATCAACGGACCACTTGTCTCCGATTTTTACGGAGCTGGTCGGGAGTTGAAATAAGGTAGCGATCAGATTCTTTTGATCTCTTTTTACCCAAAAGCTATGTATGTCCCCCGTATCGTATACGGACCCCCGAAGTCGAACTCCCTGGTTCATGGCTTGCATCAATTCCATCAGGCCCGCTTCTTCGCCATCCGCAGAAGCTAATTCAGCTGCTTTAGTACTGTCCTTTGGTTGGGTCGTCATTACGATATTCACTACACCATCGGCACCGTTTGAAAGCGTGGTGACGTAATTCACGTCTCCAAAAGCCTCACTGATTTTTTGGAAGACCTCGCCCATATTCCCTTCACTGTTCTCCGTGCTGTCGGCTACCGATCCTGACATCGCGCCGAAGTTCATTTCTATCGACGAGTTATCCATCTCACTCATCGAGGTAGCGTAATGAAGCTCTTCCTTCTCGCCAATTTTCCAGACCAGGTCGACGGTTTGGTCCTGTTGAGCGAAAGCGGTGACGGAAAGTAGCGTCAGTAGAATGGTTGACTTTATACCCGTAGCGAAGTGATTTAGGCCTGATGTGTTATTTTTTGGCCGTGGATCTCAAGTTAAGCCAAGAACAAGTCCTGCTGCTGCGGCAGATTCAGAAGAAGGAGCGCTTCAACCG
>JBASAV010000175.1:0-13148 GCA_049650785.1 Lewinella sp.
AGTGTGGTTACTGCACACCCGGTCAGATTTGCTCCTCGGTTGCCCTGCTGGAAGAAGCGAAGCGCGGGGAAGCGAGTTACGTCACCGAAGATTTCAAAGAGATACGGGAGAACATCGAATTGTCCGAGGAAGAAATCCGCGAACGGATGTCGGGGAATATTTGCCGCTGCGGTGCCTACAACAACATCGTGATGGCCATCCAGGAATCCCAAACCGGCGAGGATCAAGGCACCAAGTGGAGCTTTGCCACCGCCGAAGAAATGCAGGAAGCCGGTAAGGCCAAATAAAAAGAAACGAATGCGCCCCTTTAATTATATAGCCACCACCACGGCTTCCGATGCGGTTGCCGCGAATGCGAATAACCCAGCTCCTCACTACCTCGGTGGAGGGACCAACCTCATCGACCTGATGAAGGAAGACGTGGAGCGACCCGAAACGATCATCGAAGTAGCCGGTCTAGATCGCAAGAATATCGAGCGCGCACCCAACGGTGGTCTGCGCCTCGGTGCCATGCTCAGCAACACGGAGACGGCCAATCACCCCGACATCCGCCGGGATTATCCGTTGCTCAGTATGACGATCCTCTCCGCCGCCACGGAGCAGATCCGCAACATGGCGACCAACGGTGGCAACCTGCTGCAGCGGACGCGCTGCTCGTATTTCTACGAGACTTCGATGCCCTGCAATAAGCGGGAGCCCGGCTCCGGCTGTGGTGCGCTTAATGGTATGAACGCCCTGCATGCCATCTTCGGCTGGAGTGAGTCCTGCGTAGCGACCAACCCCTCGGACATGAATATCGCGCTCGCCGCCCTCGGTGCGACGGTCGAGGTAGTCCAACCCAACGGAGAAAGCCGCCGGATCCCCTTCACCGACCTGCATCGCCTGCCCGGCGATGAACCACAGCGGGATACCACCCTCGAACCCGGCGAACTGATCGTCGGTATTGAATTGGACCCGCCCAAATTTGCCGACAACTACTACTACCTGAAGATTCGGGAACGCTCCAGCTATGCCTTCGCCCTCGTATCCGTGGCTGCCGGTATGCAGATCGAAAGCGGACGGATCACGGCTGCCGGCCTGGCGATGGGTGGCGTATCCCACAAGCCATGGAAACTGACCGCCGCCGAAGAATATTTGGTAGGTAAGGCACCGGAGACCGCCACCTTCGAGGCCGCGGCCGAGCTGGCCATGCAGGATGCCCGTCCTCTGGAAGAAAATGAATATAAGATTGAAATGGGTCGCCGAGCCGTCGTGCGGGCCCTGGAGCAGGCACTAGCCCGCACCGCCTGATAACTCCCTCCCTCAGCCCCCAAATTTTAGTATAGCATGACCAAGCAAATGACCAACGCGGCGGATGCCGCAGTCGGCCGGCCCATCGACCGGATCGAGGGTAAACTCAAAGTAACCGGAAAGGCCAAGTACGCTTCGGAATTTCCCGTCGATGGCTTAGTCTATGCCTGCGGTGTCAACAGTACCGTGGCCAAAGGTGAAATAACCAGCATCGATACGTCCGCCGCCGAACAGCAACCGGGCGTCATAAGGGTGATCACTCACCAAAATGCACTTAAGCTGGCCACTCCCGATAAGGAGCGGCTCGTTATAGATACCACCTCCATTGCTCCGGTCCTGCAGAGTAGCCAGATCAACTGGTACGGAGAGTGGGTAGCCATAGTAGTCGCCGAAACGCTTGAACAGGCCAATTATGCCGCCCGGCTGGTGAACGTGACGTACAGTAAGGAAACCCCGAAGATCGACTTCAAGCAGGAAGCAGGGTACGTACCCAACGAAAAGTCCACTTACGAGCGCGGAGATGTAGAATCTGGTATGGCATCCGCCGACCAGCGCGTGGAGGTAACGTATCGTACTCCGGTCGAGCACCATCATCCCATGGAACTGCACGCCGTTATCGCGCAGTGGGAAGGGGAAGAGGTGGTTCTGCACCTGAGCTCGCAGATGGTCAATGACAACGCGCAGGGGGTAGCCGATACCTTCATGATTCCGAAAAAGAATGTGCGCATCATCGCGCCCTTTATCGGTGGCGGATTCGGATCCAAGCTACAGGCACAGGAGCACGTCATGATGGCAGCCATGGCGGCCAAGATGATCGACCGGCCGGTCCAGTTCACCGTTAGCCGGCAACAGATGTTCACGAACACCGGTCTGCGGCAGGAAAACCTGCAACGGATGCGACTCGGCGCTAAGCGCGACGGTACCCTCACCGCGCTGGTCCACGATACCACCTCGCACACCGCGACGAATAAAGAGTACCAGGAACCCTGTGGGGCAGCGTCCAAAATGCTGTACAAGGTGGCCAACAATAAGGTGAACCACCAGTTGGTGCCGATCAATCTGCCGTACCCCTGGGCCATGCGGGCACCCGGAGAAGCTACGGGCAGTTACGCACTTGAATGCGCGATGGACGAATTGGCCTGGAAACTGAATATGGACCCGGTGGAGTTCCGGATCATCAACGATACCCAGGTTGATCCGAGCAACGATAAACCATTCTCCAGCCGGTTATTAACGGAATGCCTGCGCATCGGCGCCAAAAAGTTCGGTTGGTCAGACCGCCCCACGGAGCCCCGCTCCCGCCGCGAAGGCAACTGGTTAGTGGGCTACGGGGTAAGTGCCGGATCCCGGCAGTCACCCCTCAATAAAAGTGCCGCGAAGGTCATCGTTAACCGCGATGGGGACACGGTGACCGCGACCGTCCAAACCGACGCAACGGACATCGGCACGGGCACCTACACGATCATCGCGCAGACCGCTGCAGATTACCTCGGCGTGCCGGTTGAAAAGGTGTCGGTCGAGTTGGGTGATTCGCTGTACCCGATTTCCCCCGGCTCGGGTGGATCGTGGGGAGCAGCCTCCTTCACGAATGGCGTACGTTCGGCCTGTATGAAGTTAATGGAAGAAGTACGGAAAGCGGCCGAAGCCGAACCGGACGACGACCGCAGCCTGGCCCAACTGATGGACGAAGCGGATCTTTCCGAGCACAGCGCCGTGGGTTCCGCCGCGCCGACCGAGGAGTTCGAGAATCACTCCGTCTACTCGTTTGGAGCGAATTTCTCGGAGGTGTGGATAGACGTGGATACCAATATGTGCCGCGTGCAGCGGATACTGACCGTCGGCGCCGCCGGTACTATTTTGAATCCGAAGACGTCCTACAGCCAGGTACTCGGTGGATTGGTAATGGGATTAGGCCAGACCTTTATGGAGCAGTCGAAAGTAGAGAAGCAGTACGGTAACTTTATCACGCGCTCACTCGCCGACTATCACGTACCGGTCAATCTTGATCTGGCCGACGTGGAGGTAGTTTTCCTTCCCGAAGACGATAAGATCGCTAATCCAATGGGCGTGAAGGGTATCGGAGAACTGGGCATCTGCGGTGTAGCCGGCTCCCTGGCGAACGCGGTCTTTAACGCCACGGGCAAGCGGATGCGCGACCTGCCGATCACGCCGGAGAAGCTTATGACCACGAAGCTGGAGGAAGGACTGGTTATGCGGTAGCCGCGTAGCTTCCTTCGAGCTGCGCCGTAAACAATGCGGCTAGCCGTTTGGCGTCGGTTGCTAAAGACGCTTTGTTCTCCCGGCCCAGTTGAATTACGGTGATGTTGTTGCCGTCGTGTAGACGCATTACTACCGAAACGGTTTCTCCGCTATCGTAACGGTTTACCCGGTGCTCAAAACTATGGATGCGGGCCTTCTCAAACTGACGGGGCGTTCGATCGCCTTCGTCCTGAACGGACACTCGGTGGGATTTGAATTTTAATACCCGATCCTTCGTGATCTGGTCTTCCTTATTCATTTTTATCCCGCTCGCGAGCGCGACGGCGGACATTGATAGGATGATCGTGCCGAGTATTCTCATGACGAAGAACCTAGCCAGAATGCCAATGATTATACCGGTTACCCCTCCGAAGATGAGGAGGGTGCCGGGGCTCTTCGTTTGGACGCGCCGAATAGTCAGGATATCGTTCTCAACGGCCACGTTATAACCGTGTATGCCGGCGAGGCGGTCAATGCCCTTAGTGGTTTGTGTATTCACTTAAATGCTTTTGCAATATGTAAATTGGATTACTGGGAGCGGTAGCGGAACTGAATGGTGGAACTCTCCGAATCCAGGTACTGCTCGGCGAAAACGGGTATCGGTAGACCCTGCTTTTTATTCAACTTTCGGAATAGGTTGTCGTGAAATTTAAGCGTCGACGGAAGGTCTAGTTTCCACTTTTCTTCTTCCTTGTTGAAAGTATACTCCGTAAGGATCTTAGTGTTATCGTAACCCGTGGGGACCGTTACCTTGACGGTCGCTACGTTTTCATCTACCGAGCCTATTTCGTAGGGCTTCAGGGCTAGATCTTCCGAATTTCGGAACACGCCCAGGTCCATTAAGGACATCAGTACGATCACATTGCTGGCGGAGATATTCTCGGCCGAATCACTAAAGATCCGCTGGATAGCCTGTCCCAGCAGAACGGTCGTTATCGGACACTGATTGCGCTCGCCGAGTGCCTCCAGACCAGGAATATTGTTGGCCGCGGTGAGTTCTCCTACCTCGGTGAGAAATTCCACCGTATTGGCGTTAAAGTGATGATGGAGGCTGTCCTCGTCCAGAAGCGAACGGGATGCGAATATGGACTCCGCCTTCGCAAATACTTGCTCTCCTTCACCGCCACAGCTGAAGAAAGACAAACACAGGAGAGTAGAGCAAAGCAGGAGAATTGGGTGATTAGACATGTAAAGAGCTTAGGTGAGTCCGCCGGTAGTGAAGCGGCGAAGGACCCTACGCTGTTGCTTACGATCATGGGTTTAACGTGGATCCTAATTACCGCATCCAACCTTCTACTATATAGTTTCGATCCGTGAATTTGAAGGAGCCCTTCCCGGACCGGGGTTCAAACCACAACTCTATGCGGCTACCGTACTTATCGCCCCAGGAGCCCCCGTAGATCGTGAACTCGCCCTGCCAGACTTGCCGAGCCTTGGTATCCACATCAATCCGGGAACGTAGTTTGATACGTTCCGCCGAAAGTCGGTCGCTGGAGGTGATTTCGAAAGCTTTGATGTAAAGGGATCCGGGTTCTTCCGGCTGAAAATCAGAAAAGTAGGTGTAAATACCAGGCTGAAGGTAGCTCCCGAGAACAAGATCGTAATCGATGAAATCCCGTTCGGAGGGGGGACGGTCAATTGGTTCGGCGAAGGGGACGTCGCTGGGAATGTGCTTGTTAGCGCCGTAATAATCCGGCGGGTCGAAAGTCATCACAAAAGCTATCACGAAGAACAGAACCACGGTGGAGCAGAACTTGGCCAGACTAAAATGCCACCGCCCCTTCGACAAATGGAAGATATAGACTGCGATCATACCCAGCAAGTTCAGCAGGAACAAGGTCAGGGACACATCGATCACCCAGTCTCGTCGAACAACCCTACCCAGTGCGAAGATGACCAATGCCCCGGCGTACACCAGCAGTGGAACCCACCATACGCTGATGTAAGTGTGTATGTACGTACCCGGAGACTTCACGATAATTTGCTAAGAGGGCCAACCGACCATCGGCTCCTTAACGGATCACGATCGATTGATTGTGCGCCGTACCCGCTGCATCGGTTACGCGTAGAACGAATAAACCCGAACCGACGCGCTGAAGTCCTAAATCGATGTTTGGGTCATCGTGCTTTTCGGTGTAGACGAGTTGACCGTTCGCGTTGTACACGTCAACCTGGAGGGGCAATACCCAGTCCCGGTTTACGCGCAGCATCATCCAGCCATCGCTGGGATTCGGGAAGGTGAGGAAAGTCTCGACGGCATAGTCTTCGGCCAGGTCATCGATCCATTGCGCCAGCGCCTGTATGTAGTCTTCATCTACCAGCTTACTGCCAATCGGCGGCATGCGATTTTCCTCGCGGCTCTGATCGCGGATCCAGAGTTCGGAATCTTCGTGGTGGCCGGGTTCCACCAGCAGGTTGTCGTGGTTAGAGGTCTGGCTCTGCGTGGGGAGCGATAGGATATTCTTCGCCTCCAGCGGCGTGTGGAAGCGCAGATCCATACTGATACCCGTCACGCCGCCCACCCGGTGGCAGGACGAACAGTTGGCATCGAGGTAAGATTTGATCTTATCGTCCAGGCTGGCCGACGCATCCGCCAAACCAACGGCTTGCGGGTAGGCGGTCAGACCACCCAGATCACTGCTGAGGATGTTATGATCACTGAGGTACTTCAGTTGGTTTTCCTCGTGCCCCAGGCCCGGGTAAAAGACGGAGCCGTTCAGTTGGTGGGTCTTTACGCCGAGTACGTGATTGGCGTTGGTATTGTGGCACGACATACACTGGTCACGACCGGGGAACCCCCAGGTTTGGGTACTTACTACCCGGTCGTCTTCGAAGATCTCGTAGGTCGCCTCGGTACTTTCCAGTTGCAAGAAGGCATCCGTTTGCTCCTCATTCCATTTATACGTCAACCCGTAGGCCGTCCCGTTTTCGGCCATCACGAAAAAGCGGGTTTCCAGTTTGGTCCGTTGATTGGGATCGGAAACAGAAGTTGGCAGGTCAAAATGCTTGATGAACACCGTTCCCTCCGGGAACGTCCAGTCCTCATCGGCGCTGAACCGGATCTGCTCGGCGGCCTCATCAAAGTCCCCGTCGTTGGGGATGGCCATCCACCTTTTTTTAATGGCGCGATCCGACCACAGCGGGGCATTGACATCATACGGCAGGATACCGTCCGCCACTTCCAGCCTCTCCATATCCGTAAAGACGGCAAGCTCGGATAGCCGCGCGGGCGGATCGGGTGCCGCTTCCCGCTGTCGGAGGTGTAAGATCTTCCCTCCCGCGGTATGTGGCCAGGCAATCGTGGTCACCAGGATATCTCCCTCTTTCGTGTAATGCAATCCGGAGATGCTGCTGTGCTGGGGCAGGTCTAACGGCGCCGGGCCGAAGTCGGACAGCAGTACTTCCGCCTCCGCGCCTTCGTTAACGTCGGTACGGAGGGCCATGATTTTGTCGCTCATGTAGTCGGCGAACAGGTAGCGCCCGTTGAGGTAAACGAATTTATCGCTCCGGTAGACTCCGCCACCGATAACGCAGTTGCCCAGGTCATTGCCGTAGTGAAATAGCGGCTTCTTTTCGTTGCCGATGATCACGGCGGGACGGCTGCCCGCCCATTCTTCCCCTTCCAGGTAGCTCCACTGGAGGTTGTCGCCCTTCTCCACCTGGTTGATCTCTTCCCGTTTACTGGTGCCTACGTCGCTTAGCCAGATGGTCTTTTCCTCCGCATCGAAGTGGGTGGAGTAGGGGCTGCGTACACCAATGGCGTAAAATTCCTCGAGAAGGTCCCCGGACTCATTCTGCCAGGGGTTGTCGTTGGGAATGGAATATCCCTGCGAAAAAGTCTTATCCGTCCAGCCGGCGGGTGGTTCGGCATTGCCGATGGGTTGGCGCCGTATCGGATGGCTACGGTTGGGATCGTTATCGACGTCAATCCGGAGCACACCGCAGAATAACCCGCGGTCCAGGCGCTGATTGGAGGCTTCCTGGTATTTGGGCTCCCCCTCATCGCCAACCGACAGATAGAGCAGACCATCGTCAAAGAAAAGGCCACCGCCGTTGTGCCAGGCGGACCGGTCATACTGCTGGATCAGAATGTCTTCCGAATCGGCATCAAAAGCCTGGAGGGATTCACTCCATTCGAATCTGGACAGGCGGTTGTACCCCTCATGGGCCGCCTGGTCGGTATCGGGGCGATACCGGTAGAAGATAAATACGGACTGCTTGCCGGATGCCCCCGCTTGCCCGAATTCCGGGTGGAGCGCTACCGATACGGCGCCGGCTTCGCTGTAGTTGACCGTCCGGTCGCTAATGTCCAGCAGTAGCGCCTGGGTCTGCGTTTCCGGATTGATGCGCCAGAGCCGGCCGGTTTTACAAAGCACCAGCATATCCTCCGTGCCGGGAATGTCAACCATCTTCAAGGGCGCCGCGATATCGATTTCGGTTAGCGCTTCTTCCAGGTACCAGGTACCGCCGAACCCCGGGGTAACGGTTGGAAAAACACCGTTGAGGTAGGGCTCCATCGCACCGGGCGGGCTGGAAACGGAGTCGATCATCGAGAAGAAGAACAGACTCAGCAGACCGATACACGTAACAGCCTTGGCGTGCTTGACCAAAGTTTGGAAGTTTAGTGGACTTACCAAAGGTAACTAAAACCGGGGCTCCTAAATTCTGCCGGCGCCGGCTTGGTCGGCGCCCACGCTCACTTGGTGAGCCACGCCTCTGGTACGGGGATGATGCAAATACTCATACTTCGTCCATCCTCCGCCAGCATGGCCGACTGGATCTGGATCTTCGTTCCGTCCGGACTGAAGGTAGGGTGGGGGTGATCCGCCGCGGTCGTTTTATGGCCCGTTGACAGTAGCATCATCTCCTCGGTTTGCCGGTCGATGAGGTAAACGCTCCGGGAGAAATCATCCCCCACGGCAAAGCGTCCGTCGGAGGAGCCATGCACGTGCCACAGGCCGCTGCCCTCGTCCGTCTGCCCGGCGATCTTCATCTCGCGGGTGGAGATGTTGACGATACCCAGGCCCGTGGGCTTCTCCCGGGTGCCACTGGGTCCCCATTCCTTCTCCTGTCCGGGACCCTCGCTGTCGGTTTCGCCGGCAATATCGCGGTGGCCCATGATGGCGAAGGCTACTTCGTCGGGGCCGATCACCGCTTCGTGGGTGACCCATTCGTAGTCCGCTTCCGGATAGAGCGGGCGCAGTCCGGATCCGTCGGCATTGACGAACCAGGTACGCTGTGGCGACTTGCCACCCGTTTCCCAGCTGAAAATGATCTGTCCGCTTTTCCAGGGATTCGTCTGGACGTGCCCGATTTGGAAGGGTACGGAGACGACGTGACTGATCTCACCGGAAGCAACATCCATCTGACCGATGCCCCCCGGACCGGCACCCATGCCGCGGGGACCGAAGTCTCCCTCCAGTTCCGTTCCCTCGGCTAGGTAGTCGGCCGCATGCTCGCTGCCCGTCCGGAAATAGACGACGTCTTCGTCCGCGTCGAGGGCCATATCTCCGTGGGCACCCCACGATTGGGGGATGGTGCCAATCACCTTTTGGTAGGTAGAGGCATCCGCAAGCTGGCCCGCTTCGCTATCGGCGAACAGTTTTTCAAGGTCCACGGCGACCAGCTCCATTTGACCATCTTCACCGCTCGCCTCCGACGGTGCACGCATGATGTACAGATGCATGGTTTTCCGCGCAATGGTCAGCATCCCGGCGTAGCCACCCTCCGTCACCTGCACCATGGTCCCGTCGGCTTCGTTCACGGCGATGGCCTCCCCCGGTACCCGGTCGGATCGAAAAATGAGCCATTCTCCGTCCGCGGTCCACTGATTATGGGTCGGATAAATCTTCGAGTCGCCACCACCGGCACCGGTCAGGAAGATCAATTCGTTTCCGGTGACCGGATCCTGGATGACCTGCCTTTCGGATGGGAACCGCTGCCCGATCTGCGCCCGCAGCGGCGAGAAACAGCAGGCCAGCCAAAGAATGGTACCGGCGATTAGGGTGTGCTTATACATGGGTGTTCATTTGTTTGCATGATCCAAGACGGGCTGTGACGGCCTAGTTCTCCTCAAATATCGGCGCGTCACCGGGGATTTCGTGATCGTAAAACTGTACCGCGCTATCGTTCATTCGAGCGAAAGCGTTTTCTAGTAGGGTAATCATCTCCGCGCCGGCCAGCAGGACGGGTCCGTAGCCGTGGGCGGCGTAGACGTTCACCGGCCGGTAATAGTAGAAGGCCGGGTCGAAGCCCATGCCGGTGCCGACGCAGGTTCCTTCGACTTGCCCGGTTTCGTTGACCTTGGTTGAAAGCGCGTTCCAGGCGAGCGTCACCACCGGGCCGTAGACCTTGGCATCGACGTACCCCTTATTGATCGACCGGGCAATGCCATAGGTGAAAATGGCCGTGGCGGAAGTTTCCAGATAGGAGTCGTTGCGATCGAGGAGTTGGTGCCAGAGACCTTCCGATGATTGGTACCGCGCCAGTCCTTCGATGTGCTTTCTCAGGTATTCGAGCACCTTTTCCCGCCCTTCGTGGTTTTCCGGAAGTACCTCCAGCAATTCCACCATGGTCATAATGGCCCAGCCGTTGGCCCTTCCCCAGTGATATTGGGGGTGGTTTTCCATCCCCTCTATCCAGGCGTGGCTGTAGAGACCCTTGTTCTCGTCGAACATGCGCTCCGAGAACTGCAGGACCTGCTTTACCCCATCGTCGAAGTATTTCCGGTCACCGGTATATTCACCGGCCTGTGCGAGCGCGGGTACGCTCATGAAGAGATCGTCCAGCCAGAGCGAATTCGTCATCGGCCGGTTCCGGGACAGCGTGCCGTCGGCCAGTCTCTGTTGGCCGTTGCTGATGTAGTCGACGAAGTTGTTGATCATCGGATCCAGATCCCCCTCGAAGCCGGCTCGCTTGGCTTTGATCATGGCCGCACAGATAGCTCCGGCATCATCCAGGGCGTGGGGGTGCAGCACGGACCGCATGGGATGCCGGAATGATTCACCCGCTTCCATCGCGGTCACTTTAGGGTACAGATCGGCCAATAGCTTCATGCGGTCGTTGACGTAATCCGCGTACTTCGTATCTCCGGTGCTGGCAGCGGCCGACAGCATCCCCGCGTAGGTGACGCCCCACTCGTAGCTCACGAGACGAAAATCCGCCTGCTGAAAGGCCACTTGGTCGGAAGCTCCGATGTCGTCCACACTGGTGTAAGGGTCACCGGTTTCCTCGTTTACCACCGCGGCGGGGGTAGTCTCTTCGAGGTAGTCGTATACCCGGCTCAGTACACGGCTGATATCTTCGGTGGTAGGGATACCGTACGGCACCTGGTAATCGGGTCGGGAGAGGTGCAGCGGTGTATTGGCGTCGGTCTGCTGTCCGTAGAGGGGAAAGGCTATAAGGGCCAGTGCCAGAATACAGATAAATTGATTTTGCATGATTGTTCAGTGTTTGTCCGGGGTAGATCGTTCGGGTTTCGGGTTCGGTATTGACGCATCATCGCGTGTCGATACACGTAGCATGAAGGGATCATAAACATAAGAAACTTGCCGGCGGGAATGTCTGCGGAGGAAGGGGACCGGCCCATTAATTCGGAGCCGATCATGTTCCAGGTATCCTCGATCCCGCTGATGGCACACGTTTCAAACAAGCACGTAACTTGGGAATCTTTACCGACACTTATCAACAACCATCATGTCATACGTGCTTCGTACGCTGCTTACCACTCTGCTCCTTGTTCTCATGCTACCACTGACCGCCCAGGAGCGACAGACAGTAGAAGACGGGGGCACCGGGGATTATCCGGCCCTGATGATGTCCGAACCGGGACTGGCAACGCATACCGTCTTTCGTCCCAAAGACTTGACCCCCTTCGGCAACGATCGACGGCTACCCGTCATCGCCTGGGGAAACGGCGCGTGTGCCAACAGTCCGTGGGAGCACGTCAACTTTCTTAGCGAGATAGCTTCCCATGGATTTCTGGTTGTCGCCATCGGTCCCATGCCGGGGGAAGGAGACAAGCGCCGGGAAAAGTCCGCCTCCAGTCAGCTGACCGATGCGATCGACTGGGCTATCGCCGCCAACGATGATCCCGATAGTCCCTACTTCGGCAAGGTGGACGTAAGCCGCATCTCCGTCAGCGGGATGTCGTGCGGCGGGTTGCAGACATTGGAGATCGCCCCGGACCCGCGCGTTACGACCGCCGTGATCTACAACAGCGGCATCCTCCCCACCGCTACGGGCGGCATGCCCGGTATGCCCGCCCTGGAGAAGAGTCAGCTGACCAAGCTGCACACGCCCACCCTTTACATGCTCGGGGGCGAGTCCGATATCGCTTACAACAACGGCATGGATGATTACCGCCGGATCGACAATGTGCCCGTGGTCATGGCCAATCTGGACGTTGGTCACGGCGGTACCTACGCCGAGCCCCACGGGGGAGAGTTCGCTCGCGTGGCCCTGGCCTGGTACCGGTGGCACCTGCTCGGTGAGGCCGAAGCCGCCGATATGTTCCTGGGGGAGGGGAGTGGACTGGAAACGCACCCCGAATGGAGGGTGGAATCCAAGGGATGGGAGTAGGGCTTTCAGCCAACCCTTTTGCGCCAGGGCGCAGGAGATTAGCTCGTTTGAAAAAGGGGATGCTTCTTGTCTACTCCTTCCTTTTCCCCCGGCAGGACTAACCATTCCAGCGGAGAACGCAAGTTCGGATTCAACAATCAGTTTTTTATCGAAATACCACCGTCTTCATTAGAGCAATTTGCCTGTCAGCGAGCGGTGCCTGACCGATTGAATGGCTTCTCCGACCGATCTCGGCCGACTTCTTTTCGGTTAAGGTGAAATACTTTTGGGTAGGCAGTTAATAATAGTTTTGACCCAGATTTTCCGGACCCCACGCCCGTCGTCGATCGACGATCCAAGCGTAATTTTCGGGTAGCAATTCGTCGTGGTTAAATCCACAGCCGTTGACAGTATGTCAATGCCCGCCAAATTGGGAGGATAATACACTGGCTTTGGTGTAATGCTGTACCGTACTAGTTGTCTTTACCTTCCGGGACGGCCGGCGCATCCGTTTTAATGCCGGGTCGCACGCCCCGCCCCAGTTCCTTGGCGGACGGAACTGCCGGGCGAAGGTCCGCGACATCCCACTCGCTGAGGTCCTTGCCACGCTTGATCTTTACCTCCTGGGGCCGATAAAATTCCGAAGCATCCGGCGCATCGTTCCTTGCGGCAAACTGTACCAGCATATAGTTAGTCACGGCCGCTATTTCGGCATCACTGAGTTCTGGCATTGGTGGCATCGGTACGCCGTAGGTTCCGGTGTAGAGTCCGTAGAGCGCTAGGTTGATCAAGTATGCGCGCCCGCCCTCCGCATCCAGGTGAGCCGACATCCGCTGAATGGGCGGGTACATGCCCCGCCCCGAGCCATCCACGGTGTGACAGTTCTGACAGTTGACGCGGTAGGTCTGTTGCCCAAACGCCAGCCAGTCTTCCGAGGTGGGATTCGTTGCATCGGTAATATCTCTGGGTTCGATATCGCTTTCGTGCGCAATGACCAACTGCTCACTACGCGCCCAGGCAAAAAGTACCGCACCCAGGAC
>JBASAV010000176.1:0-4512 GCA_049650785.1 Lewinella sp.
CGCGTAATGCGGGACGATGCGTCAAAAAGGCTGCGGAGTGCATCGGAGGATAGAGAGATTTTCCGCCGACGGCTAAACCGCTTGGGGGAAATGTTTTATACTTGCATAAATTAACTGCTCACGATGCGTAAATTATTTAGTCTGGCCTTCTTGGTACTAGCCTTCTTTCTGGGATGGTTGCTGTACCGCAGCATTGAGGAACCCATCACCTTTGCCGACGAGCGAGCCGTCCGTCAGGATGCCGTTGCCGAACAGTTGATGGTCATCCGTTCAACCCAGGAAATGTACCGTGACATCACCGGCATGTTCGCCCCTTCGTTCGACACCCTTAAGCAGGTGCTGCGGGAGGAGGACTTTATGGAAGTCCGTATTATCGGCGACCCCGATGATGCAGATTTCGACCCGACTACGGCTTACGATACAATCTACACGCCGGCTATCGATAGCATCAACCGGTTGGGTATCGATCTCGACCGGCTGGAGTATGTCCCCTTTACCGAAGATGTCACCTTCGACATCGCTGCTGACACCATCGATTACCAGTCGACCAAGGTGCCGGTAGTACAGGTGGGTATCCCCTACAAGGAATTCATGGGTCGCTTCGCCGATGCCCGTTTCACGCGGTACGACCAGCGGTACAATCCAAACGCCCCCATCAAATTCGGCGATCTTAGCAAGCCCAGCTTGGCCGGTAATTGGGAGTAAGCAACTACAATATCACCTCCGCGGCCTTCCAACGGGAGCGCGCGTCGGATTACGAACTGTCCATCCTTACTGGGATGGACAGTTTTGCGTATATCCTGCGCGATCGGACGCAGAATACGCTGGTCGCTTTCCGCTCCTATTCCTTCGGTCGCGAGGAGCGTGCCGACTGGCCCGAAGCCCTGGCGCGGGTCGTCAAGGCTGACCACCGATTGCAGGGATTGCAGCACGGCAAGACCCTGCTGGCCTGGGATACACCGTTACTCACCCTGGTACCCGAAGCGTTGTATACGCCGGGCAACCCAACGGCCTATCTCGAGCAGTTGACGGTGATTGGACTGGAGGATGAGGTTCGCCACGAGCACTTCCACGAATTGTCGGCCGAGTTGATCTATGCCGCCCGTCGTGACCACATTCTCACCGCGGAGCGCGAATTGCATTCGCTGCGCACCCAACACTTCGCCGGTGGGCTGCTGACGGCCTGGGCGCTGCGTTCCCGGCGCCTCCAGCACCAGTCGGTATCCTGTTCCGTGCGGGAGAACCGCTTATTTATCGCCGGCCACGATCGGGGTAACCTGCGCTTTTTCAACACCTTTCATTACGATAGCACCCAGGATGCGGTCTACTATCTGCTGCTGGCCTACGAGCAATGTGGGGTGGCTCCCGATCGAACGCCCCTTTACCTCAGCGGAGACGTAACCCTGAACAACGAACTCTACTCCCAATTTTACCGCTATGTAGAGGACATCCGCTTTAGTGCTTATCCCACCCCTCCGTCTACGCCGCCCGAATTGGCCGGTATACCACCGCACCTGTATTTCGATCTGCTCTGCCTGGGCTAATTACGCTTTCACTCCTTTCGCCATGCGCATCATTTCCGGTAAGTTCAAGGGACGCCGTTTCCATCCTCCCGCCGACAAGTGGCCTACCCGCCCGACAACCGACTACGCAAAGGAAGGTCTGTTCAACCTCCTGAATAATCGCATTTACTTCGAGGATCAGCGGGTCCTGGACCTGTTCGGTGGAACGGGAAGCCATGACTACGAATGGATCAGCCGCGGCTGCTGCGACGTCACCTACGTGGATAAGCACGGGCCGGCCGTGAACTTCGTCAAGCAAACGATCGCTACGCTGGAGGCTGAGGACTGTATTCAGGTCTGGCGCATGGATGTTTTTAAATTTATGGAGCGCCCGGTGACTGAGCCCTATACCTACATCTTCGCGGGACCCCCGTATCCCCTGCCGAATATTCCCGAGTTACCGGATCTGGTACTGGGAAAAGGTTTGCTGGCCGAAGGCGGGCTTTTCGTGCTGGAACACAACCCACACCACGACTTCTCCCAGGACGAGCGGTGTACCGAAGTCCGTAACTACGGCAAGACCATATTCAGTTTTTTTCAAACCTAGCCCAACCCACACCGTCGGGCAACGGACGCCGCCGGCACGAATAGTGTGCGCAGCCAATAATTTGCCCGAGCCCGCAACGGTTTAAGGGTAAATTGACACTATGTACCGTTTCCTCTTTCTACTCTGGCTGACTTCTTTCGGACTATCGGCCCAAACGCTGGAGCGCAGTTTCGGAGTGGAACTAACGCCACACTACGCCAGCAGTCGCATTACGGGTGGTGGTAACGTGACCTTCACCGAACTAGAGCGGCTGGATAGCCTGGAAGGCGGCGCCTACGGATACAGTGCCGGCCTGGTTTATGAAAGCCGGGTGGAACGTATCGGATTTACGACCGGGCTTCGATACACGCTCACCGGCCTCGACCGGCTCCGCCAACCCCTGGGCACCGGCTCGCAAACTTTCGAGGAGACCGTAAGCGCCCACTACCTCGCCGTGCCCTTCGACGTCAACTTCTTCCAGGACATCACGGATGCCAACCGGGTTCTGTTTAGTCTGGGTGCCGGCCTCCAGTACCACCTGGGTACGACTACCCGGCGGACGATCTTCGACGGTGGCCAGGAAGTGGAAACGAGGGATGTGGACGACAGTGCGACGGAATACCGCCCGCTGGTCGTTTCCTTCTCCACGGCCATCGGGTACGACCGCAAGCTTTCCCCGGATTATGCCATCCGCTTTCAGCCTTACTTTCAGTTCTTTCTCCAGGGTAATTTGCGGGACAACATAGACATCCTGGCGAATCGTAACTATTACCAGGTAGGTCTCCGGCTGGTCGTGCGTAGATTGTTTATTTAGGCGCCGAACGTGGGGTGTGGAAGTGCTGTTTCGGAGGCACGACCATTCCATCACCTTAGCAATTCCCTGCATGGCCTTTTTCGGACACGTTATCAAAGCGCTTATAGAAACGAAGCACAACTTGCTTCCCCACGAACCTACCGATCCGGAGGCAGCGCAGGAAAACCAGTTGCGTAATTTGCTCGAAACGGCTCAGGATACCGCCTTTGGCAAGTACTACAACTTCGCCCGCATTCTCGAGGCGGAGGATATCCGCGTCGCCTACCGGAAGGAAGTGCCCATCTTCGACTACCACGAGATGAACGAGGAATGGTGGAAGAAACAGCGCCACGATCCGGATATCACCTGGCCCGGGCGCCCCCGTTTTTTCGCCCTCAGCAGCGGCACCACGGGAAAGAAGAGCAAGCGGATACCGATCACCGACGAGATGCTGGAATGCACGCAGTCCGTTGGGCGCGCGCAGGCGGAATGTCTGGCCAACTTCGACGTTACCGCGGATCTTTTCGAAAAGGACATTCTGATGTTGACCAGTTCGGCCCACCTGCAGGAAAAGGACGGCTGGAAAGAGGGAGAGATCAGCGGCATTAACGTGAGTAACATGCCGGAATTCATGGAAGGCTTCTATAAGCCCGGTCTGGAGATTGCTCAGATCGACGACTGGGACGAGCGGGTGCAACGCATTGCCGAAGAGGCGCCAAAATGGGACGTCGGGGCGCTGGCAGGTATCCCTTCCTGGATGGTCATGATGCTCCGTAAGATCATCGAGCACAACAACCTCAAGAACATCCACGAGATCTGGCCGGATCTTACCATCTATACGACGGGCGGCGTGGCCTTCGAGCCCTACCGGCAAACGTTTGAGTCCCTGCTCGATTATCCGATCACCATCATGGACACCTACCTGGCCAGCGAGGGGTTCTTTGCCTTCAACGCACGGCCGGACACGATGTCCATGGAGCTGGCCCTGGATCACGGGATGTACTTCGAGTTTGTCCCCCACGACGAACGCGGATTCGACGAGACCGGTACCATGCTTAAAAAGCCACAGGTATTTGATTACCGGGAGGTGGAAGAGGGTGTCGACTATGCCCTCATCGTGTCCACTCCCGCCGGAGCCTGGCGGTACATGATCGGTGATACCATCAAATTCACCGACCTCGAACGGATGGAGATGGTCATTAGCGGCCGTACGAAGTATTTCCTCAACGTGGTCGGCAGTCAGTTGTCCGAGGAAAAGCTCAACAAAGCCATTGCCGATCTCAATAAGAAGACCGGTGCCACCGTCAAGGAATTTACCGTTGGTGCCCTCAAGCGCGAGGAGGATGGCGAGTACGTCCACCAGTGGGTTCTGGGCCTGGAAAATGGTGAACTCGATGCCGAGCGGGCCAAAGCTGTACTGGACGAGCACCTACAGGAGGCCAATAAAAACTACAAGGTCGCCCGCCAAAAGGCACTCAAAGATCTGCGCGTAAAGGTCGAGCCGGCAGACCGGCTGTACGCCTTCCTGGAGCAGACCAAGAAACAGGGGGGGCAGATCAAGTTTCCGAAGGTGATGCCGGAGGAGAAGCTGCTGGAGCTGCTGGAGTTTCTTGGTTAAGCGGTTGGGGGGC
>JBASAV010000177.1:0-2696 GCA_049650785.1 Lewinella sp.
GATCAGCACCTGGCGCAGGCGTGCACTATCGCCGTTGTGGGCCTGCCAAATGCGATCGTCCAATTGGAAGTCCAGACTGATGCCTTTCTTCATTGCCTTACCGTCCAGGATGCTCTTGATGTTGGCGATGAGCGCGTCCAGACTGAAATCGTGATCGTCCAGTTCCAGCTCTCCGGCCTCGATCTTGGACAGGTCCAGAATATCGTTCACGATGGACAGCAGATGGCGGGCCGCCGTATCGGTGTGGCTCAGGTAAGTGTGCTGTTTGGGAGACAGTTCTTCCCGCGACAGCTCCCGGATCATACCGATGATCGCATTGAGGGGGGTGCGGATTTCGTGGCTCATATTGGCCAGGAAGGCCTCCTTGGCGATCGATCCTTCTTCCGCCCGGGTCTTAGCTACGGCCAGTTCCGATTCCAGCATCTTCTGGTCGGTGATGTCCAGGAAGATGCCAATGGCGCCGACAAGCTCGCCGGAAGCTTTGTAGTTGGGGGCGGTGGAGACGAACCACCAGCGCATCTCCCCGGCCTTGTTGCGTACGCCTAATTCGTAGCCGTCTGCCGTAGCACCGAAACTGAGCGGGGCGGGCAGGAAGGAATCGGTATCCTGGCCGAGTAGCTCGTCCTCCGCAAAACCGGATATGTCGCAGAAGCACTGGTTAGCGAAGAGTACCGTCCGGTCCTTATCGACCTCCAGAAGCCCCAGGTTCATGTTGGCGATGATGTTGCGGAACTTCTCCTCCTGGGAACGCAGGCGGTTTTCAGCGGCCTTCCGGACCGAAATATCTTTCATGAACCCACAGAAGTACTGCTTGCCGTGCTGTTGGTATTTGACTACGATCAGCTCGATCGGAAACTCCTTGCCCGCTTTATTGCAGGCCGTCAGTTCGAGGACCTGGTTCATGATGTGGGCGGTTTTGGTATCCAGGTACCGCTGCATACCCTTTTTGTGCGCCTCCCGCATATGCTCGGGGATAAACAGGTCCCCCATTTGCCGGTCACGAGCTTCGTCCTGCGTCCAGCCGAAGAGTCGCTCGGCCTGGGGGTTCCAGTATTCTACGGCCCCCCGGTCGTTGGCGATCACGATAGCATCGAGCGAGGAATTCAGGACCAGCCGGTTGCGTTCCTCGCTTTCCCGGAGCACCTGCTGGTAACGTAATTTTTCGGTTACATCGGTGTATTCCCACAGGTGGCCCTTGTACAGTCCGTCGATCCAGATGGGTACGTAATCCCGTTCCAGTATTTTTCCATCGGCGGTTTCCAGTACCTCATTGTAAACGGCCACCTTGTTTTCCAACAGGACGTCGATTCCCTTGACAAAGCCCTCCGGATCTTTGAACAGGGCCTTTGATTGATCCGCGGAGGAAGAGCAATCCATACCAATGAGGTCATCCGCGGGTACCGGAACCTGAAATAGCGAACAGAAGGTATCGTTGGTGAAAAGGATACGCCGGTCTTCGCTTTCGACCAGCACGCCGGACTGCAGGTTGGTCAGTAGCGTCTTGAACAGCTGCACGTGGCGCTTCAAATTTTCCTCGGTGATCTTATTGCGTCCGACTTGGTCTTTAATCCGGTCGGAAAGCGCCACCAGGTTATCCTTTTCACCGTGCTCGTTGTCCGGCCCGATCAGGTTGCTTACTGTCTGGTTCAGCCGGTGTAGCGTTTCGAGTCGCTGCGAGGCCAGGTTATCCAGTTGGTCGTTGACCTCCTCGAATTCCTTTTCGCTCAGGCGAAAGGCGTTCTCGCGCAGTTCGCGATCGTGATCGCAGGCCTGATACGAGTTATGAATACTCTTCAGGAACTTACCTACCCGTTCATCCTCCAGGTAACCGGCGGGTAAATATTTGTCGATCTGTTTTTGTAATAATTTGTGGTACATGGGTAATAGGCGAGAATAGTAAACTAAGGAAGTTCCTCCAGGCAGGTGATCGTCATGGTCTGGTTGTGCAGGGCGCATTCCTGCCCTTCCCCTAACGGAGCGATCTCTCCGTAGGAATAGTAGCCGGCCAGCGCGGTATCCGGACCGAATACATCACGGACCGCTTCGAGCTCCTCGTCGATCCGGTCGCCCAGAACCAGTTTCCGGCCAACGCAACTGATCAGCAGGGCGACCTGCGGCTTGATGCCATTGGAATGCCGTAGCGCCCGTTCGGCGGCGGTGCCGGCGGCATCGGTGAGCCGGTCCGTGTTGGCCATCATAAAGCGGACGCGGCTACCCTCCGGAATATCTCCGGCGAAGGTCATGCTCTGGCGGTCCTCGTCAATACCCAGGATAGTGCGCACGAGGTGCCGCCCATCCGCCAACTGAATGGACAGGGGAAACAGGAGGGCAGATCCGGGCAGGTCGGCCGCGTATTTACCCAGGTAGCGCTTGTAGATAGCCAGGGCACTCTTACCGTCGATCTCGAACAGTTCATTGGCGGTGGCCCTGGTCACGCGGCGCTCCAGACCAAAGGGCTCCCACCCACCGGAGCTACCGTGGGCTACTTTGAGCTTTTCCCCGTACAGGCCGATCGCGACGATGCGTCCGCGCCGTGGGGTATCGTTGAGACCGACGAGCGTGTAATCGAAATTGGCTCCGTCTCCTGCCAGGCCACCCGTGACGGGTATCCCGTCCGGAATGACCGATCGAATCCCCTTCACCAGTTCGCTTCCGTTGACCGAGCCGCCGTCGGAGAGTATGAAGACCAGCCGCAG
>JBASAV010000178.1:0-7945 GCA_049650785.1 Lewinella sp.
CCTACGCCCTTTTTACCGGCACTAATGAACTCAATGCCAGCGGGCGGGCGCTAGCTATTTTGGCAGAGGAGGTGCTTGATGGGATGGTAGCAACCGATTCAGACGATAAAGTGCGGACCTTCGCAACGCAATCCGCTGACGGGGAGTTGCTGACGGTTTTCCTCCTCAATAAGGCTACCGAGGTGTCCGCCACCCACCTCACTATCAATGGATTTGTAGACATGGCCATCGGGTCCCGATCGGTCTTCAGCGGGCCCTCCATTACCGGGGTCGAAACCACGTACCAGAACGAAGAAGCCGTGCTAATTGACGGAAACACCGTGGAGATGGAACTGCCGGCGACCTCTCTCACGGTCCTGCGGTTTGACCGGGCGCAGGTAGGTACCACCTCGCTGCCCGTATCCCTGATTGATTTTGTCGGAACCAGCATGGAGACTGGAATTTTACTGGAGTGGTCTGCTTGGGAAGAAGGCGATTTTGCCGGATACGGCATTGAGCGTTCATCCGATGATCAGGACTGGACAGCGCTGGATTTTGTCGCCGCCGCACTACCCGAGGCGCTCGCCGTGTACCAATACACCGACGAATCCGGCACATCCGGCTACTACCGCTTGCGGCTGGAAGAGACGGACGGCACCTTCCGGTATTCCGAAACAATCCGACTGATGGGAGAAGTGGCCGCATTACCTGCCTATCCAAACCCGACGCGCGGGCCCGTCTATTTGTCCCCGAATTTTGCCGGGTTATCTTTCCGGGTGGTGTCCACATCGGGTCGTACGGTGCGGAGTGGAAAGGTGCCCGTGTCCGGCAGGGTGTCGCTCGGCGGACTCCCCGGCGGAATATATCACCTGGTCCTGGAGGATACCGCCCAATTTAGGGTGGTAAAGCGCTAGGCGGCCTACACCTAATTGGGCCCTCATCCGTTAATTTGGCGAAAGCTTTCCCAATGCACCGTAGACTCTCCTTCCTTTTCCTCTTTCTGGTACTCACCGCCGCCGCCCGCGCGTCGACCATCCTCATTCCGATGGATGAGAGTCAGACCGATCACCTGAAGGCCTACGGCATCGCTTACTGGGTACTCAACAACGATATCGAGGCGTACTGGCTGCTCAATTACCGGGGCGGCAGTTTCGCCTTCCAGCACAGTCGCGCTTTCGAGCGGGAATGCCTGACACGCGGCGTCAAGTACGAAGTAATTCCGGACACCCGCTTCAACGGCATCCTGGCGGAGATCGCCGATCCGGAGCGGAATATGGACGCGATGAAACTGGAGAAAGCTCCTAAGATTGCCGTCTACACGCCCGACTACAATTTCCGGGAGGGTACGGAGGTACAGCCCTGGGACGATGCGGTCACGCTGGTCCTTACCTACGCCGAGATTCCCTACGAAACGATCTACGATACCGAGGTCCTCAATGACGAACTGGCGGAGTACGACTGGTTGCACCTTCACCACGAGGACTTCACCGGCCAGTTCGGACGATTTTACCGAAGTTTCCATACCGCGCCCTGGTACCGTCGGCAGGTGGCCTACCAGGAAGAACTGGCGGCAAAGAACGGCTACGAGAAAGTCAGTCAGCTGAAGCTCGGCGTCATCAAAAAAGTGCGGGAATACGTCGGCGGGGGCGGCTTTATGTTTGCTATGTGCTCGGCAACCGACAGTTACGACATAGCGCTTGCGGCCGACGGCGTGGACATCGCTGCCCAGTACTACGATGGTGATGGCATCGACCCTCAGGCTCAGCAAAAACTAGACTTTAGCAAAACATTCGCCTTTGAGAACTTCCAGTTGGAGCGCAACCCGCTGGAGTACGAATTCAGTTCCATCGACCACAATCCCCGGCCCGTCACGCCCGAGCAGGATTACTTCACGCTCTTCGACTTCAGCGCGAAATGGGACCCCGTCCCCACCATGCTCACCCAGAATCACGTACGTACCGTGAAGGGATTCATGGGCCAGACCACCGCTTTCCGCAACGAGCACATCAAGAGCAGCATCCTGGTACTGGGGGAGAATAAGCCGGCGAGTGAGGCCCGCTACATCCACGGCCAATTCGGCGAGGGCTTTTTTACCTTTTACGGCGGACACGACCCGGCGGATTATCGCCACCTGGTCAATGATCCGGAAACCGACCTCAGCTTACATCCGAACAGCCCCGGCTACCGCTTAATTCTGAACAATATTTTATTCCCCGCGGCTAAGAAGAAGAAGCGGAAGACCTAGTTCATTCGAGCCGGGATAGCTAGTTTATCAGCTTCGGTGGCAAAAGTCACATTTGTTGATCGGGCGGGCGGAGGTGTCCAACACTTTCCCACGGGATAGACTGACCACCCAGGCCAGCGACATCGTGAATCGGTGTACGCGGTCCAAAGGACTCATTTTGCGGTGGCAGCGCGGACAGTCCTTCGGCCAGAGATAGTCTTTCAGTATAGAGGTCATGCTGGCGAAATTGGTAGTTTTGTGCATACAATTCTATGCTTTGATTCAGATCTTCGTTACGGGCGGAACCTTCGATAAAGAATATGACTTCGTTACCGGTAAGCTTTTCTTCCAAGACAGTAGCCTGCCGAAGATGCTGGAGGTGGGCCGCTCCACGCTCGACGTGAATATTCGCACCCTCATGATGGTCGATAGCCTGGACATTGGGCCCCAGGATCGCGAAAATATCGCTAACAGTTGCCACCGCGCCGAGACCGATCAGATCCTGATCACCCACGGTACGGATACGATGACCGATACCGCCGAACACCTGGCTAAGGCTGACATTCGGGGCAAAACTATTGTGATCACCGGCGCCATGATCCCGTACGCTTTCGGTAGCTCTTCCGACGGATTCTTTAACTTGGGCAGCGCGCTGGCTTTCGTACAGTCGCTTCCCGCCGGGGTGTACATCGTTATGAACGGTCGCTACTTCAGCTGGAACGGTGTGCGTAAAAATCGGAGCACCGGATTTTTTGAAGCTGTTTAACCGAACTTACCTCCTATGATACCCGCCTGGCTGGCCCGTTTCATGTTCCGCCTGAACGGTATGCGGTTCGTCGATCACAATCAAGGCGACTGGCCAAAGAAATGCGTGGTCCCGACGGGCCCCCACACCAGCAACCGGGACTTTCCCTACGGCATCTACGCGCGGGCCGCCGCGGGGCGCTACATTCAGTTCGTGGCCAAGTCAAGCCTATTCAAGGGTCCGGCTGGCTGGGCGATGAAGTTTATGGGCGGTGTACCCGTTGTACGGGAGAAACGGAACAATTTCGTCCAGGCGGTGGCCCAAATCTTCGAGGAGCGCGATGAATTCTACCTGTGCATCGCCATGGAGGGCACCCGCCAAAAGGTCGACCGCTTCAAGACGGGCTTCTACTGGATTGCCCGGGAAGCGAATGTCCCCATGGTATTCGCCAAGTTCGACTTCGGCAACCGGGTTATCGAATTTTCCAAGCCCTTCTACCCTACCGGCGACGTCCGGGCGGACTTTGATTTTATTTACCGCCACTTCGACGGGGTGGAGGGATTGGTGGGGGAGAATAGTTTTGAATATGATCCTTTGGTGTTGGAGGACCTGCCGTTAGAGGGAAAAGAGAAAAGTAAAGAGGAAGGAGGGGCCCTTTAGAGGTAATATGCCTTGGCTTTTCGCTTCGCTCAAAGGTAATTAAACACAGAGGTACATGAGGGCTTCACGGAGGAATCACTGAGGTATGGTGTGAGATTCAGCTTTTTGCTTCGCTCGAAGTCGTTGAATACAGAAGTAATTGAGGACTTTTCGCCTTGCTTAAAGGGAATTAAACAAAGAGCTACATGAGGGAATCACTGAGGCCTTTTCGCTTCGCTCAAAACAGTCGAGCCTAGATGTATTGCAAGGCTATACTGACTGATTACCTTACTAAGCGACGAATACCATTTCGTAAGTGAGGAACATTAAAATTCATCAGCAAACCTAATCGTAATCCTGATAACTTTAGATAAGTTAGTAACTGAGCCGTGTCAATCGGGGTTAATTCGGCAGCTGCTTTTAGTTCGACTATAAGCTTACCCTCGACTAGCATATCAATCCGATAAGCTTTTTCAATTGTGGTATTGCGATAGGTGAGCGGTAATAAGCATTGCCGTTCAACCTTCAAGCCGGCATGTATTAATTCAATAGCCAGACAACGCTCATACGTAGATTCAAGCAGTCCAGGGCCAAGAGCCGTATGCACACGAAATCCCGCCCCACGAACCAAGTAGCTTAGGTGGTTCAACTCTTCCATTACCCCTTATCTAAGTGAGATATTAAGTTATGGAAATTTACAAATAAAACAAAACGTGTTAAATTACATCTAAGGTTCTTCTCCTCAAACTGGTGGCTGTTGTCGCGCAACGGCAACTACCTTTTGCTCGGTGATTCCTCTGTGAAGCCCTCTGCGTCCTCTGTGTTTACCCCCTACAAAGCCTCCAAAACAACAGCAGAAGCCCCACCCCCGCCATTACACAGCGTAGCCAACCCATACTTACCGTTCCGCGAGTGCAGCACATTGATCAGCGTCACCAGGATGCGGGCGCCGGAGGTACCCAGCGGGTGGCCCAGGGAAACACCGCCGCCATGGACGTTCATGTTATCGCCCTTCAGGCCCAGCTCCTTGGCGAAGGCCATCGGGACGACGGAAAAGGCTTCGTTCACTTCCAGGTAGTCCATGTCCTCTACGGTGAGGCCTGCCCGTTCGGCCGCCAGGGGAGCCGCTTTGGTGGGTGCCGTAGTGAACCACTGCGGCTCGTGGGCGGCATCGGCGAAGGAAACAATTTTGGCCAGGGGCGTCAGTTCCAACTCGTTGAGGGCCCGCTGACTCACGAGAACGAGCGCGGCCGCACCGTCATTGATCGTACTGGCATTGGCGGCCGTGACGGTGCCTTCCTTAGAGAAAGCAGGACGCAGACTGGCCATCTTCTCGAACTTCACCTTCTTGTATTCCTCGTCTTCGTCTACGATTAGGTCATCGCCACGGCGTTGGGGTACGCTCACCGGTACGATCTCCTTTTTAAAGATGCCCTTCTCCGTGGTGTCGGCGCTGCGCTTGTAGGAATTGGTGGCGTACTCGTCCTGCTCCTCGCGGCTGAAACCGTACTTGGTAGCGGTAGCGTCGGCGCAGGTACCCATGGCATTCTGATCGTAGGCGTCGGTCAGCCCGTCTTTCGTAAGACCATCAACCAATTTACGATCGCCGAATTTGGCCCCCCACCGGGCATCGGCCACGTAGTAGGGGATGTTGGACATGCTCTCCATACCACCGGCAACGATCACGTCGTGGTGACCGAGCATAATGGTCTGCGCACCGAACATAACCGCCTTCATCCCACTGCTGCAGACCTTATTCACCGTCGTGCACGGTACCGTATTCGGGATACCGGCACCGAGTGCGGCCTGGCGGGCGGGCGCCTGTCCGAGGTTAGCACTGACCACGTTACCCATAAACACTTCCTGCACCTTTTCCGCCGGCAGACCGGCTTTTTCCAGCGCGCCTTTGATAGCGGCACTGCCTAATTGGACAGCGGAAAGGGATGCCAGCGCGCCCCCGAAGGATCCGATCGGGGTACGGACGGCGGCAACGATGTAGACGGGTGGGTGGTTGTGTTTGGGCATGATCTTGATTTTTGGCTAAGATAGTTGTCTTGCTAACAGTTGGCCGCCACCAAAAGGTTGGAACCGTTATATTGAAGATCTTTAACCTACAGCTTCCTAATACTGACTGAATGATCCGCACCGGCTTGCTGCTCCTTAGCCTGTATTCTACCTGCGTCCTCGCCCAAAAACCTGTTGTAGCGAACGTGGAAGTGAAAGACGGCTACCACATAGACGTAACCAACCCCAGCTATCTCCCGATCTCCATGGTCTTTGCTTTCCAACTGACCAACATGCGGGTGGAGGGCGGGCTGGACACGGTCGTGGTAGGTCCGAATACCAGACAAACGGTTCATCGCCTGGTGCCCGTCCGCCCCAAATCCGGTTACAGCTTCCGCTATACCTATACATACAATGCTGGCGATTATCGCAGCCGCCCTTACGATACCGCTTACGTATACGATCTCCCATTCCGCGGGCCGACGGCACGCCGGGTCATGCAGGGCTACAACGGTCACTTCTCTCACCTTGACAAGGCGGCGCTCGACTTTGATCTGCCCGAGGGTACGCCGGTCCACGCCGCCCGGTCAGGCCGGGTCACCGAGGTGGTCAATTCCAATGATGCAGGATGCCCCGACCCCGTTTGTATGAACTTCAGCAATCTGGTACGCATCGTACATTCCGACGGAACGATTGCCGAATACGTCCACCTTCGCAAAGAAGGAGCTACCGTGGAAGTTGGTGAAAAGGTCACAGCCGGTGACCTCATCGGATACAGCGGCAACACCGGCTACAGCAGTGCGCCGCACCTGCATTTCGCCGTCTACCAACAGCGCTTCAACTACCGCCTTTTTCTGCCAACCGCCTTCCGCACAACTTTCGGGGAAGGTGTCCTCTTAGTCGAGGGGGAGCGTTATACGGCGGAAAACTAACGGCCGGGGACCGCCGCTTCGATCAGCGATAGCAGCTTCCCGTCGCTGGGCTTGGGACAGGCCCGGCATATGATGCCGTCCTCCCCTACGAGCACGTACTGCGGGGCGCCCAGACTGCCCAACGCATCCGCAATGAGGTCTTCCCGATCGGACGATACGAAGAAATGACGACTACCCGGTGGTCGGCGATCCTTCAAATAGGCCGACCATTCCTCCGGAGCGGTCGAGAAGGCCACCGTGTGAATCCGCAGTTCGGGGTACCGGTCCAGCAACGCCCGCTCGTTCGGGTACTGAAGAATACAGGGGTAGCAGCCCGCAAACTAGAATTTGTAAAGTGTCAGGGAGGTTTCCCGGTGCTCGGCCACCACCAGGGTATCTCCGGCTTCTTCCGGCAATTGGCTGGCGAATAGGGCTTCCAAACCTTTATCGCTACGGCTTGCAGCAAATGATTCGGCGAAGGCATACACGCGATCCCGGTACCCTTCCGGCATGGATTGCAATAGCGAATCCATGATTAGTTCCTTGTCGGTAAAGTCGCGGCCCTTTCCGATCAGTTCGACGGCTACATTCCCACGTGCTGTATACCCCGGTTGGGAATCGGGCAGCGCCAGATACACGTTCATTAAGGCGGTGTAGTTCCGGGTAGCGGCGGACTGCTTCGCCGTTACGGAATCCAGGCTGGCATTGCGGCGTGCTAGGGTGATCGCTTCCAACAGGCCCCGGTAATCCGGCACGTATCCATAACTATAAGCCTGCAGGGCAGTCGCTACCGTGTCCGTTAGCCACCCCGGCAACGAAGTTTCTTCCTCGTAGAAAAAGCGCCGGTAGTTTGCGTAGCCGGTCATGTTCTTTAGTGCACGCAAGCGAATCTCCGCTTCCATGCGGGCCAGCACTTCTGACGGCAACTCCGGGCGCGACGCGGAATAGGCAACGAGACTATCGAGGGCCTGCCGCCCGCGTTCGTTCATATACGTCAGAAAATCTTCGAAGGAAAGCATGGTCAGCTCTTGTCCGATCGTATAGGGTATCCATTCCTTAGTGCGATCCAATGCCCTGTATAGGTTGGCATGTGGACCATGCGTGACATTATCTGTCGCACCGTATACCACCCTGCGGTGGCGGCCGGGCAACAGGTCGTACGTGTTTCGTCTGTATGCTAATTCCGTCACCACGAAGCTCGGTTCGTGCAGGTCCATCGTCACGGTAAGGCTGTCGCCAGCCGCTATGCTGTCGGGCGTGTCCTGCCCGAACCCCTTTAGCAGATAGGTTGGCCAGAAGGAAATGCTGATCGACGAGTCCACGGCATTGACCAGCGTGAGCGTTGTTAGCAGGGGTTTATCGAAGCTTGCCGCGTAAGGATCTTTTTCTTGCGGCGGGGCGCAGGAAAAACAAGCCGTCAGGCAGGAGACCACTGCCAATACC